>NZ_WEKR01000074.1:0-84543 GCF_024105395.1 Paracoccus sp. 08
AGCCTTTGGGCATCGGACACGTCCATGCCGCCATACTTGGCCTTGAGCTTGTAGAACGTCGCCCGGCTGAGACCATGCCGACGACAGACATCCGCCGTCGCCATTCCGTCGACGCAGTACGTCGACCCTGCTCCTTGATCATCCCAATGATCTGCGCCTCGGTGAAGCGGCTTTTTCTCATGTCGTCTGCTCCTTCGTGATGAAGCAAACTCTACATTAAACCGAGGGACGTTCCGGGGGGGCAGGTCACCGTGTTCTTTATGATCTTCCAGTTGTCATCCGAAATCTTGAGGAGTTTCTTCGACTCGCTGGGTCAAGGGGCTGGAAAATCCTGCTGCTGTTACTCATTCCGCGCAAGGAAGCCCGCGAGGGAATGCCGGCATACTATGAGGCCGCGATCCGCGTTTTCAAACACTACGGCCTAAGCGTGATTGAGCCCGACCAGGAATTTCGCTGTTCATCTGTTAGGGTTGACGAAACACATTATTCCGATCCAGCGCATTTTCATCGGAGACACGATATCACCGGCCTTATTGGCAGGATGACTGCCGAACGACTAGATACTGCTGCCAACCCAGAAGCTCACACCCATCTTGTATCGTCAGGAAAGCTCGAACTGATTGAACTTCCCTTGAACTCTACGTTTAAAAACTCGATCATGACGATACCGCTATCTGGAATGCCTCTTCGTATTCGCTTGCGTGGACACGGCGAAATTCGGTCGCATGTAACCCTGTGTCGGCCTGATACTTCGACTGGCATCCGAATGCGTCTGACACGAGGCGGCGACGTCAAGGCCGACACGCGGATATCTACAACTTGCAAACGGGACAAAACGCTGTTGAAGGCGCTGAATCTAGACGCTCGAACTGAATAGCCCCGATTTTCTTAGACGGCTTCGCGTCTCCTCATCTGCCGCCGTTCGAAGTCGGCAGGCGACAGCATCCCGTTCCTCGCATGCTTTCGCTTCGGATTGTAGAACATCTCGATGTAGTCGAACACGTCCTGTCTTGCGTCTTTGCGTGTCCGGTAGGTCCTGCGCCTGATCCTTTCGCGTTTGAGCAGATGGAAGAAGCTCTCGGCGACTGCGTTGTCATGACAGTTGCCGCGGCGGCTCATCGAATGCTCAAGATTGTGAGCACGCAGGAATGTGGCCCAATCCATGCTGGTGAATTGACAGCCTTGATCCGAATGGATTAGCACCTTGTTCTTCGGCTTTCGTCGCCAGACGGCTATCATCAGGGCCTGCAGAACGACATCTGTCGTCTGACCGCTCTGCATGGACCAGCTGACCACGCGCCGGGAGTAAAGATCGATGACCACCGCGAGGTAGACGAACCCTTCTTGCGTCCGGATATAGGTAATATCGGTCACCCAGACCTTGTCCGGGGCCTCGACGTCGAACTTCCGGTCAAGAGTATTATCGACCACGACCGATGGCTTGCCACCAAAGCTGCCGGGGCGGCGCCTGTAGCCGATCTGCGCCTTGATACCTGCAAGCTGAGCCAATCTGGCTACCCGGTTCGGACAGATGCTCTCGCCCTGTTCAACCAGATCGTCATGGAGCTTGCGATAGCCATAGATCTTGCCGCTCTCCGCCCAAGCCTTCTGCAGCAGCTCGGTCTGGCGCCTGTCTTCCTGCGCCCGTGCGCTCAGCGGTGCCTTCAGCCATGCATAGAACCCGCTCGGCTGGACGCGCAGGCAACGACACATCGTCCGCACAGAAGACTGTCCCCGATGCTCGGCCACGAACGCCGTCGCCAGCGGGCTTGAACCGATGGCGCCTCGCTGGCTCCACTCACCTTGCATCCCGAGCGAAATATGCGGTGGCTTTTTTTAAGATGTCACACTCCTCCGACACCCGGACCAGTTCACGCTTCAGCCGCCGGATCTCTGCATCCTTCTCCGTGTCACCCGACACTGCCTTCGTGAACTTGCGCTTCCACGCATAGAGCGAATGCGTGCTGACGCCGAGCCGAGCCGAAACCTCCTCGGCCGGATAGCCCCGCTCCGTGATCTGCGCTACCGCATCGCGCTTGAACTCGTCCATGAAATTACCTGCGCCCATCATGGCCTCCTTGCCTCAAAGTTAGCGAAGAAAGCGTCCAGGAAACATGAGGCTATTCACTCCGTTAAGCGTATAGTTTCCCGGACTATTTTCAGAACCTCCTCATTCCGCGAAAATGGGATCTTTGTTGAAAGGACGAAGAAATTCGACGTCGAGGAGTGACAGGGAACGATCCGTTGGTTCATTTCCCCGACGAGGGGCCGACAGCGACCACACGTTCAACATCGTGCCGAACCAAGCTCGGGACCGTGACCTTACTGCAGATCGACCGAACCAGAAATGGGCGGGCGATATCAGCTACGCCTGGTCCCCCGAGGGCTGGTTGTATTATCTTTGAGCTCTGCCAAGGAACTGCACACCGCATCGGCGACGTGCTGAACATGCGCTGGAGCAGTACTAACGGCGATGGGATTCTGGTGCACCAGAGCAGGACCGGCGCCGCGTTGTGGGTTCCGATGACCCTGCGATTGCAGGCGGCCTTGGACGCCACGCCACGCCCCGGGCTGGCGGAACGATCTGTGCCCATGGCAGCGACAGCTGACCACTGAAATGCTCGGCGGCATCAAAGGCTGTGCGGGATGCGATCGGCGCACAGGCCTATGACATTCACTGGCTTCGCTATCAGAGACCACGGAGCTGGCTGATGCCGGGTGCAGCGATGAACTGATCGCTTCGATAACCGGCCACAAATCTACGCCGATGATCGCGAAATATGAGGGCCCGGCGCGTCAGATCGCGCGGGTGAAAAAAAGGCCCAAATGGTGAGCGGAACGAATTAAGAGCAAACGAAAAATGTTGCGAGCGCCGTTGAAAAACAAAATGACAGTGATTCGTCAGACGTTCAGAATGGATACTTTATCCAGCAGAAAGGGCGTGGTAGGGGCGGCCGGACTCGAACCGGCACTCATTGCTGAAACGGATTTTGAATCCGTCGCGTCTACCATTCCGCCACGCCCCCGGACTGGTCCCGGCGCCCTTTCGGCGGCGGTCCGTTCGGACCGTTGGGCTTGGCGTAAATCCAGTCGCGACGATTTGCAAGGGGCGGCGTGCGCCCCCTGCCCCGCGGCCTCAGGCGCGACCCAACTTGACCAGTCGTGCGTCTCGAAGCTGCGCGAAGTCATCGCCCGCATGATACGACGACCGGGTCAGTGGCGTCGCCGACACCATCAGGAAACCCTTGCCATAGGCGGCCTTCTCATAGCCCGCAAATTCTTCGGGCGTGACGAAGCGGTCAACGCGATGGTGCTTGGGGCTGGGCTGCAGATACTGGCCGATGGTGATGAAGTCGATGTCAGCCGCGCGCATGTCGTCCATGACCTGCAGCACGCCTTGACGATCCTCTCCCAATCCGACCATGATGCCGGATTTGGTGAACATCGACGGGTCCAGTTCCTTGACCCGCTGCAGCAGACGCAGCGAATGGAAATAGCGGGCGCCGGGACGGACCTCCGGGTACAGGCCCGGCACCGTTTCAAGGTTGTGGTTGAACACATCGGGACGCGCCTCGACCACGGTCTCCAAGGCGCCAGGCTTTGACTTCAGAAAGTCGGGCACCAGCACTTCGATCGTGGAGGTCGGAGAGCGGTGGCGGATAGCCCGGATGGTCTGGGCAAAATGCTCGGCCCCGCCATCGTCCAGGTCGTCGCGATCGACGCTGGTGATCACGACGTGGTTCAGGCCCAGCTTCTGCACCGCATGGGCGACGCGGCCGGGTTCGAACGTGTCCAGCGCCTGCGGCTTACCCGTCGCGACGTTGCAGAAGGTGCAGCCGCGGGTACAGATCTCGCCCATGATCATCATGGTGGCGTGGCCCTGGCTCCAGCATTCGCCGACATTGGGACAGCCGGCCTCCTCGCAGACGGTCGACAGGCGGTTCTCGCGCAGCAGGTCGCGCGTCTGCTTGTACCCCGCAGAGGTGGGCGCCTTGACGCGAATCCAGTCCGGCTTCTTGGGCTGGGCCTGATCGGGTCGGTGCGCCTTTTCCGGGTGGCGCTGATCCGGGATCCTGAGGTCGCGCAAGGTCATGGTCCTTTCGGTCGCGGTTCGGGCAGAAATAGGGGCTTTGCAACGATTTGGCAACGCATCCCCTGCCCCTGCGTCCACATGGCTGCCTTGCGGTCAGCCCAGATCCAGCAGCGGTCGCGCCGCCGCGGTCAGCAGGCGGGCCAGATCGTCGAACCAGCCCTGCCCCGGAGTCGATGCGCGGCGCATCAGCATGACCTGCCGCGCGGGCTGGGGGTCGGGAAACCTGACGGCCGTCAGGCCGGGTGCCGCGGCCAGCTCCTGCCGGCGGGCGATCTCGGGCAGGAAGGTCAGGCCCATGCCCTGCGCGGCAAGGCGGCACAGGGTCGACAGCGACGCGGCCCCCAGGTCCAGCCGCGCCGCGCGACGGTTCAGCCCGCAGACCTCCAGGGCCTGGTCGCCAAGGCAATGCCCCTCGTCCAGCAACAGAAGCTGGCCGGGATCCAGCGCGTCCGGGGACAGCGGTCGGCTGCGCAGATCGGCGATTCGCGCCGCGCTGCCGGCTAGCAGAAAGCGGTCGGCGAACAGCGGTATGGCCTGCAGGCCCGGCCCTTCGGGCGGGCTGGCGACGACGATGGCATCGAGCCGCCCCGCCTGCAGTTCGTCCAGCAGGCGGTCGGTCTGCGCCTCGCGCAGATGCAGGTCGCGCCCGATGTCGCGCGCCCGCAAAAGGGGCAGCGCCTCGGGCAGCAGATAGGGCGCGACGGTGGGGATCATGCCCAGCATCAACCGGCCGCCCTGCCCCGGCTGCCGCAAGTCCTGTTCCAGATCGGTCATCGCGGCCATGACCCGTTGGGCGTGGTCCTGCAGCGCGCGGCCCTGCGGGGTCAGGAGGACACCCTGCGGGGTGCGTTCGACCAGACGGGCGCCGATCTCCTCCTCCAGCACTCGGATCTGCATGGACAGCGCGGGTTGCGTGACGTTGATCGATTCGGCAGCGCGTGTGAAATGGGTGTGCTGCGCCAAGGACAGGAAATAGCGCAGCTGGCGCAGGGTGATATTCATAAGGGGGCCTGATCAACGACGCGCGGTCAACGCCCACCATCTTATCGACCAGCCCCTGTCTGCGGCAATGACCTTCAGCCGATCAGCCGCGATCCCTTGCCGTAGGTTTCCTCATAGTGCCGCTCCAGCCGCATCAGGGCCAGCCGCAGGACGATCTTTCCAGACCGTGCGGACCAGCCAAGACGCCGTTCCGTCATCTCGATCCCCTCCAGAAAGCAGCACACCCGCAGGACGATGTCGCCCATGCCCGGGCCAAGGTCGCGCAGCGCGACGGCCACCCGGTCGCGCGCCGATTCCGATCCGCCGCGATAACCGCCGCCGCCGCGCGACACGTCGATCCCCGAGGTCATGAAGCCGTCCCAGTTCTGGGTGACGCGCGGACCCATCTGGGCCAGCTCGAAATCCTCGCGCAGGCGTTCACCCGCGGTGACCATGCCCGGCGTCAGGAAAGCCTGCCCGTCATGGTCACGCCGCCGCGCCAGCACCAGAAGCGGGCTTTCCGCGATGTTCACCCGGGTCTGGCGGCGGCGGCCATCCTCGGGATCGTCGATGACGCGATCCTCCCACACCCGGTGACGGTCACCGTGGTCGAAGGCCGCCTGGGCCTCGGCCATGCCGTGGACGGGCCGGGCGTCCTTGTGGACCGGGTGGGCGTCCGCAAACGACGATGGCCCCGGCACGGCGCTGCGCTGGCGGGGCGACCGCAGCATCTGGCGCAGGGCCTCGCGCCCTGCCGGTGCGATGACATAGCGCTGGATGCGCCCGCCGCCCCGCGTCTGCACGACCCATCCCTTCAGCGCCATCATCTCTGCCAGGGCGCGTTCCAGAACGGCGGTACGGATGTCGTCGCGCGTGACGATCGCCTTGTCCATGCCGGGGGCCGATGCCATGCACGCACCCGGCYCTGCCAGCCGGCGCAGCACGCGCAGGGCCTGACGCTCATCAGGCGCATTGGCCCCCTCGGGCCGCGGTGCCAGCGCGGCATCCACCAGCGGATCGTCGCGGCGCGCCTCGAACCGGCGGATACGGCGGAGGATGGTCGAGGCATGAACACCGGCCTCGCGCGCCAGGGCACGGATCGTCACCCCCTGGTCGACATGGCGCAGGTAAAGGCGCGCGTCCTCGCTCAGGTCGTCTTGCGCGCAGGTCTGCCCTTGCACCTGCGCACGGTGCTCCGCGATGCCCGTGTGGATTGCGAAATCACCGGTCAATATGGTCATGTCAGGTCCCTTGTCGTCCTCGGGCAGCCCGGCAGTAGACTACCCTGGGTTGAAATCTTTCCCTGTGGTTAACAGGGTGTTTCTGCACATAGCCGCAACATTCCCTAACAATTCCTAAAGAAACCTTGCTCCACCGCGCGCTGCGGCAGGGCTTTTGGCAACACACCTCAAGGTTGTGTGAAGGTGACCCCGTGGCAAACGCAAAGGATCAGCCCCATGACCGCAGTCTCGAACGTGATCGTTTTTCGCCCCCGCCCGACGAATCAGGGCCTGCGCCGTCCCGGAACGCTGATCCGGGCCGCCCGCGAAGGTCAGAAGACCTGGAAGCGCGATCGCGACCTGCCCCGCCTGCTGCGAAGCGACCGCTGCCCCGCGCCGGGCGCCGTCCTGTCCCGCCTGCGGGCCGAGGAGCAGATCCAGAACGACATGCGCGTGACCCAGGCCGCCGAATACGACCTGCGCCGCCACGTCCTGCTGGTCATCGCCATCCTGGCAGAGATGCGTGCCGCGATCGACGCCGCGCCGATGCCGGCCACGGCCATCGCGCTGTGACCATCAGCGCTTCTTGATCAGGGAACCCAGAACGCCCCGGACCAGCGCCTGCCCGGTCCGGGTCCCCAACTGCCGGGCAAGGCTCTTGCCAAAGGTCTGCACGATGCTGTCGGACCGCCCGCGCGGCGCAGCCTTCTCGCGTGCCGGCGCCTGATATGGTCGCCCCCGTCCCGCACCGGCGGGCATGTCGAACAACCCGTCGTCATCCTTCTTCACACTGGCCGCCTGGGCTGCGGCCTGGGTCTTGCGTGCCAGCATCTCGTGCGCGGAATCGCGATCCAGGGCGGTGTCGTATTTCGGCCCCATCGGGGACGTGGCCCTGATCGCCGCGCGCTCCTGGTCCGTGATCGGGCCGACCTGACTGAACGGCGGCCGGATCAGCGTCCGCTGCGCGATGCCCGGCACACCCTTCGGCTGCAAGAACGAGGTCACGGCCTCGCCCGTCCCCACCTGCTGGATCGTCTCGGCGATGTCGAAATCGGGGTTGGTTCGATAGTTCTGCGCCGCATCGCGCAAGGCTTTCTGATCCTTGGCGGTGAACGCCCGCAGCGCGTGCTGAACCCGGTTTCCCAATTGGCCAAGCACCGATTCGGGAATGTCGGCGGGGTTCTGGGTGACGAACCAGATGCTGACGCCTTTCGACCGGATCAATCGTGCCACCCGCTCGACCTTTTCGATCAGGGCCTTCGGCGCGTCGTCGAACAGCAGATGCGCCTCGTCAAAGAAGAACGCGACGCGGGGCTTGTCCGGATCGCCCACCTCGGGCAACTGCTCGAACAGCTCCGACAACAGCCACAGCAGGAATGTCGCGTACAGGCGAGGTGCGTTCATCAGGCGCTCTGCCGACAGGATGCTGATGACGCCGCGCCCGTCCGCGTCCTGACGGATGATATCGGTCAGGGCCAGCGCCGGCTCTCCGAACAGGTTCGCGCCGCCCTCGGTCTCCAGCACCATCAGCGCGCGCTGGATCGCACCTACGCTGGTGGTGCTGACATTGCCATAGCGCGTCGACAGGTCGGCGGCGTTCTGTCCGACCCAGACAAGCATCGACTGCAGGTCCTTGAGGTCCAGAAGCGGCAGCCCCTCCTCGTCGGCGACGCGGAAGGCGATCGCCATGACGCCCTCCTGCGCTTCCGTCAGGTCCAGCAGGCGCGACAGCAGCAGCGGTCCCATCTCGGCCGGCGTGGTGCGGACGGGATGGCCCTGTTGGCCCCAGACATCCCAGAACGTCACCGGATAGGATGCATAGGTCAGATCGATCCCGATCTGACCGGCCCTGGCAAGGAAAGGCTCGTGCAGCTTGCCTTGATCCGATCCTGCCTTGGCCAGCCCCGCCAGATCCCCCTTCACATCCGCCAGGAACACCGGAACGCCCGCCGCCGACAGGCTTTCGGCCAGGGTCTGCAGGGTGACGGTCTTGCCCGTCCCCGTCGCACCCGCGACCAGCCCGTGTCGGTTTGCCAGCTTCAGCAGCATCGTCTCGGGGGTCGCGTATTCGGCGCCGGCGCCGCCCACGAAGATCGTTCCCGCATCCAGGTCCAGAACCGAGGCCATCGCATCCCCCACGAACAAATTGCGCAACGCACGCCTTGAAAAGACAATTTTAACGCTTTCATGGCAAGGTGAAGTTGTCCGGATCGCAGCCGTGACCCGGACCTTCCTCCCTGTTGGACTGCCGCGCCCTCGGGCGCGGCTTTTTTTATGTGATCGGGGGAAAATCCATAGACCGTTGACGGATCACGCCAACGCGATTAGCGTGCGTCTCAATGATGACCGGCCAGTCCGGCAGGGAGAATAACGCAACGCGTCGGAGGCCGTGGTGGAAGCCACGGCCTTTCGCGTCAATTCATGATGCGTGTCCGGCCGGTTCGGTTCCCACGCAACTTCTTCAATGCGCAATCCTGTGCAATGTCCCGACCTCAAGGGTTGGTGACAACGCGTGTCGTGGCAGGGGACTGACAAGGCCCCGGCGCCGTGCTAGATCAGCCGCAATGCGTTGAGCAAAAGAAAGAAAGATTGATGTTCATCAGACATTCGCACGCGCTGTTGGCCGCCCTCGCCCTGATCACCGGGCCCGCATTCGCCCAGGACACCCCGGCGCCGGCCACGCCCGAAACCCCCGCGGCGGAAGCCCCCGCCGCCGATGCGCCCGCGACCGCCGCACCGGCCGCAGATGCCCCTGCCGCAGACGCGCCGGCCACCACACCTGCCGATGCAGAGACGCCAGCCGCGCCCGCCGATGCCCCCGCGGCCGAGAACGCGCCCGCGGGTCAGCCCGCGCGCGATCCGAACGGACCTGGTAGCTATTATGCCAAGTCTGAGCATGGCGATTGGACCATCCGCTGCATCCGCGCCGATCAGGGCAAGGATCCGTGCGAGATGTACAAGCTGCTGACCGATGCCGACGACAACCCGGTTGCCGAACTGACCATGGTTCCCCTGTCGAACGGCGACGTCGCCGCCGGCGCTACCCTTGTCGCACCGCTGGAGACGGATCTGATCGACGGCCTGGGCTTCCAGATCGGATCGGGCGAGATGCGCGGCTATCCGTTCAGCTTCTGCGCGCCGGTCGGCTGCGTCGCGCGTCTTGGCTTCACCAATCAGGAACTGGCAAGCATGAAGGCCGGCAGCACCGCGGCCGTGCAGTTGCTGCCCTTCGGCGGCGACCCGGATTCGCCGGTCCAGCTGAGCATGTCGCTGACCGGCTTCACCGCCGCGTTCGATGAACTGGCCGCCTATGCCGCCGCACCCGCGCCCGCCCCGGCCGCCGATGCCGANCCGGCAGAGGATGCCCCCGCCGAGGACGCTCCGGCCGAGTGATCGCCTCTGCCATCGCATGAACGGAAAAGGCCGCGTCCCCTGGACGCGGCCTTTTTCATGTGTCCCGCATGACGATCAGACGCGGCGCAGGGCGATGACCGCGTTCAGTCCGCCAAAGGCGAAGGCATTGGACAGCACGGCATCGACCCGCGCCTCACGGGCCTCGTTGGGAACGACGTCCAGCGCGCATTCCGGGTCGGCCTCCTGATAGCCGATCGTGGGCGCGATCACTCCGTCGCGCAGCGCCATGATGCAGGCCAGCAGTTCGACCGCGCCGGTGCCGCCGATCAGATGGCCGTGCATCGACTTGGTCGACGACATCATCAACCGGTCCGCGTGATGGCCAAAGGCATGGGCCACCGCCGCACATTCCGTCTTGTCATTCGCGGCAGTGCCCGTTCCGTGGGCATTGATATAGCCGATATCCTCGCGGTTCAGGCCGGCATCGACCATCGCCCCGGTGATCGCGCGCTCGGCGCCCTGGGCCGATGGCATGACGATGTCCTGCGCATCCGACGACATGGCAAAGCCCACGACCTCGGCCAGAATCTCGGCGCCACGCGCCCGGGCGTGTTCGAAATCCTCGAAGACGAAGACGCCCGCGCCTTCGCCCTGGACCATGCCGTTGCGGTTGGCGCTGAAGGGGCGGCAGGCGTCCTTGGACATCACGCGCAGCCCCTCCCATGCCTTGACGCCGCCAAAGCACAGCATTGCATCGGACCCGCCCGACAGCATGACGTCGGCCGCGCCCGACCGCACCATCTGGAACGCCAGGCCCATCGCGTGATTGCTGCTGGCGCAGGCGGTGGCGACGGTGAAGGCGGGGCCGCGCAGGCCGAACTCCATGCTGACATGGCTGGCCGCGGCATTGTTCATCAGCTTGGGGACCACGAAGGGATGGACGCGGTTCTTCCCCTCCTCATAGACGGCGCGATAGTTCTCGTCCCAGGTGTTCAGCCCACCGCCGGCCGTGCCCAGGATGACCCCCGACCGCAGGCCAAGCGCGCCCTGAAAGTGCAGGCCCGACTGCTCGACCGCCTGCTTGGCGGCCAGCAGGGTGAACTGGGTGAACTTGTCATAGAGCAGGATCTGCTGGCGGTTGAAATAGGTCTCGGGCGTCCAGTCGTGGACCTGTCCGCCGATCTGGATCGACAGGCGATCGACATCGCGAAAATCCAGCTGCGTGATCCCGCAGCGGCCCTCGCGGAACGCCTCCAGGGTGGTGGCGACATCGTGGCCAAGCGCGTTGATCGTGCCGGCGCCGGTGATCACCACACGGCGCAGCCCGCCGCGGCCGGTCGTCTCGGCCGCAGGCCGGATCGCGGGTGCCGCGCGGCCTGCGTCGATCAGCGCTTCGTCCACGGGGGCGGTCATTCCGCCTTTTCCGCGACCAGCCGATGCACCGCGGCGATGATCGTGCCCATGTTCGAGATGTCGAAGTCGGACTTCTCGGGCTCGTTCGCGTTGAACGGGATCGAAATGTCGAACTCTTCCTCGATGGCAAAGATTGATTCGACCAGGCCCAGGCTGTCGATGCCCAGTTCGGCGGGGGTCGCGTCATCGGTGATCTGGTCGGGTTCCAGCATCGCCTGCTCCGCGATGATGGCCCGAATGCGCTGCGTGATGTCGTCTGTCATGTCGCCTCCTGTTCAGCCCTTTTCCAACAGGCGTGTAACGGTTTCCTGAAGCTTGGACAGCTGTTGTGCGAAACGCGGCAGCCGCCGCATGGCCTTCTGGATCTCCAGCTGGGTCTCCATCTTGACCGCGGGGTTGCCCAGGATCACCCGGCCTGCCGGCACGCGGGTGAAGATCTTGGCGGCACCGCCCGCAATGACGTCGTCCCCGATCTGGATGTTGTCGTTGACGCCCACCTGCCCGGCCAGCACGACCCTGTCGCCGATCACCGATGATCCGGCCACGCCCACCTGGCTGCACAGCAGGCAGTCACGGCCCACGACGACGTTGTGGCCCAGCATCACCAGGTTGTCGATCTTGGTGCCGTCGCCCACGCGGGTCGACCGGATCGTGCCGCGGTCGATGGTGGCGTTCGCGCCGATCTCGACGTCATGACCCAGCTCGACCGCGCCAAGCGAATGGATGCGCGTCCAGTGCTGCTGGTTGACCGCGGCACGGGCGCCCAGGGTGCGGCGGATCTCCTCGATCCCCGACTCCTCGGGGGTGACGAAGGAAAACCCATCTCCGCCGATCGACGCGCCCGGCTGCACGATCAGACGGTCGCCGGCGGTCACGTCATGGCCGATCCGCACGCCCGGATGGATCAATGCCTGATCGCCGATGCGGGCGCCGCGACCGATGCTGACATGCGCCCCGATGCGGGCGCCCTGTCCGATCCGCGCATGCGCGCCGATGACGACAAAGGGCGCGATGGCCGCGCCGTCGCCGATCGTGGCCGTGGGGTCGATGACCGCGGTCGGATGGATGCCCGGCGCAATGTCCGGGCCGCGGTCGAAAGCCCGCGTCAGACCGGCCATGACCAGCCGCGGGCGGGGGGCAAAGATGGCGGCCTTCAGGCCATAAGCCTCGGGGTCCATCCCTTCGGCAAGGATGGCGATGCTGCCGGGCTTCAACGCCTCGGCGTATTTGGGCGCCATGGCCATGGCCAGCGTGCCGCCACCCGCGTCGACCGGACCGACCGCCGCGGGTTCCGCCGCACCCGTCACGCGGATCGACTGGTCGCCCCAGCATTGCGCGTCCAGAGCCCGCGCCAGCTCACCCATCGTCAGGACCATGGCCCCCCCTTTCGCGCAAGGACTTAGCCTGTTTGCAAGGCTGCTTCCAGTGCCCGCGTTCCGGGGCGGGTCACAACCCCGGGTTCAGGTCCGCGACCATGGCGGGCGCCGCCGCGCCAAAGCCCTGGGCCTGCAGCGCCTCCCAGATGCGGGCGTCGCGGCCATAGATGTCGTCGAACAGCCGGATGCGCCCATCCGGGCCAGGCCAGGCAGTGAAATAGACCAGATGCACGGGAACCGGCGGCGTCAGCTTCAGCCAGGTCTCGCGTTCCCGGTCGCGGGCGCGCTGGAACATCGCCGCCGGATCATCGGTCTGGCGCGACAGCAACGCACGGGCCAGATCGACCGGATCGCCGATGCGGATGCAGCCATTCGATTCCGCCCGCACCCGGTTCGCAAACAGGTGCTTGGACGGCGTGTCGTGCAGATAGATGTTCCAGGGGTTGGGGAAGATGAACTTGACCACGCCAAGGGCATTGTCGTCGCTTGGCTTCTGGCGCAGCCTGAACGGAAAGCTGGCGGCGCTATAGCGGCCAAAGTCGATGCCGTCCCGTGCCAGCACCCGCCCCGCGCCATCCACCACGTCCAGATGCGACAGCGCATGACGGTTTGCCTGCAGGCGGGGCAGATAGTCTCGAACGGCGATGGACCGCGGCACGTTCCAGCTGGGATTGACAACGACATTGGCCATCATCTCGGAAAATTCGGGCGTGCGCATCTCGGGCGTGTCCTTGCCCATGACGCTGCGGGTGCGGAACACCTCGGCCCCGTCTTCCACGATGGTCGTGCTGAATTCCGGGATGTTCACCCAGACATGGCGGTTGTCCAGATCCTCGGACGCCATCCAGCGCATCCGCTCCATCGCCACCAGGATCGCGCGCTGCCGCGCGTCCTGTCCGGTGCCGCCATCGCCGTTCAGCGCCGCGATGGTCCGCGGGCCCGCGACGCCGTCATCCGGCAGGCCGGCCGCACGCTGATAATCGGCGACCGCACGCGCAAGGGCATCGTCATACAGCGTGGCATCCGGCGCATCGGCGGCAAACCCGATGGCCACCAGGCGCGTGCGCAGGTCGGCGATCGCCGCGGCCCTTTGGCCGGGCCGCCAGACACCGGTCGCGATACGCGGCAGGCCTTGTGGGACCGCTAGGTCGGCCGGCCCGGACAGCGCCTGTTGCAGCGCAAGATAGGCCGGATGGTCCGGTCCGGCCCCGGCAAGGACCGCCGCAGGATCCGCCGCCGCCTCGAACCGCGCCAGCAGCGGGACCACCGCTGTCCGCACGGGCTGTCGCTTGATCTCGGGGTCGACGCGCGTCGGGTTCAGCACGCCGCCTGTCAGATCGCGCAGCAGGCGCGACAGGGCATGGGCATGGGCGATCTCGGCCGCAAGTCCTTCGGTCGCCGTCAGGCGATCGGGCTGGTATCGGGCAACGGGGATGCCATGGCGCGGGGCGTTCCCGATCGCGTCCCGCAAAGCGAGTCGCCGGGCCTCTCCCTCGGGGCCAAGGAAGATCGGGCGCAACCCGTTGCTGCCATAGAACGAGGCAAGATCGGCGTCGTCCGACACTGCCAGCGCCAAGGCCATCTGTTGCGGCGTGAAATCCAGCCGTGGCGCCGCGGCCACGCTCACGGCAGTGAGAGGTTCGCGTGCGCCGGACATAACAGGAAGCCAGCCGACGACCCCCGCCAGTGTCAGCGCCAGCACGCCCCGGACCATTCGAACCGCCATCTGAACCTCCGAAATTCTGCCCGTATTGTCCCACGACCGCCGTGCGCGCGCCACACCCCACGCATCTGTTTGTGCAGTGGAAAAGCAGTGGTTGCCAAAACGCCACAGCGCCGCCGCCGATGTGCAACATTACCCGTTTTAGGCGAAATCTTGCCGAAATTCGGGTTAGGATCGGCCATCCCGGCAGAATCCGTTTCGTCGCGCACGCGCTTTTGACATATTGTTAATCAGGTCGGGGATAAACCACGACAGGCCGCGACGTGTCGCCGGCTTAAAAAAACGAAGCAGGACAGGCGATCTGACATGACAATGGACATTATCTCCCGTCGCGGCATCTTGGGTGTGTTCGCGGCAACCAGCGTTGCGGCGACCCCGGTGATGGCGAATGCCTTCGGATTTTTGCGCGGCAACGCGGGCGACATGCGGCGGGTCAAGATGTACAACGGCCGGACCGGCGAGAGCATCGACACGGTCTATTGGGTCGACGGAAAATACATCCGCGAGGCCCTGAACGAGATCAACGTGTTCATGCGCGACTGGCGCACCGGCGAGGTGATCGGCATCGATCCGCGGATGATCGACGTTGCGGCCGCATCCTCGCGCCTGCTGCAGACCAACGAACCGTACATGATGCTGTCGGGATACCGCTCGCCCCGCACCAACGCGATGCTGCGGCGCCAGTCCAGCGGCGTGGCGCAGAACTCGCTGCACCTGACGGGCAAGGCGGCCGACCTGCGGCTGAAGTCGCGCTCGGTCGGGCAGATGTACCAGGCTGCCGTGGCCTGCCGCGCCGGTGGCGTTGGACGCTACAGCCGGTCGAACTTCGTGCACATGGATTGCGGTCCCGTCCGCACCTGGGGCAGCTGATTTCAGACGACCTTTTCGCAAGGCGCAAACGCCCTCTGCCACCCGCAGACGGCGTTTTCCGCATTTTTCGGGCTTGCCGCCGCAACGCTGGCTTGCGACGCTGGCCGGAACAACAAGACAAGATCGGACCTGCATGAGCCCCCTCGAGACGCGCCGTTTCAAAACCGCCAAGAAAATCCAGGCCGCAGCCATCGAACTGGCCGTCCGCGACGGTCTTCCCAATGTCACGACCGAGGCGATCGCCCGCCACGCGGGCATCAGCACGCGGACCTTCTTCAACTACTACCCCTACAAGGAGGCGGCCCTGATGGGTCCGCCGCCCGACTATCCGCCCGAGGCATCCGAGATCTTCATCGCCGGCAAGGGTCGCCTGATCGAGGATCTGGGCCTGCTGATCGAGGCGCATCTGGCCCGATATCTGAACGAACGAGAGCTGATCGGCGCGATGTTGGCCCTGTCCGACAAGGACCCCAAGCTGGAGGCGCTGCGCAACAGCGCCATGCTGGCGCGCCGCGCGCAGATGCGTACGCTGCTGCATCGGCGGATGCCCGGCTCGGACGAACGCGTGATAGAGATCCTGGCCGCCGCCATCATCGCCGCGACGAACGCCGCGACCAAGGATTGGGTGTCGGGCGCGCGCGAGGATTTCATCGCCGCAGCGCATGAGAACCTGTCGCTGATCCTGACGGCGGCGGAAATGCTGGACAAGCCCAGCTAGGGCGTTAGCAGCTTTCGGTACAGATCGTCCAGGAATGCCGCGCCCTCGGCCACGGGGTCGCGGCCGTCGCCTAGGACGGCGCGGACCTGCGTCTCGAAATCGGCATAGTGCTGGGTCATCGACCAGATCGAGAAGATCAGGTGGCGCGGCTCGACCCGCGCCAGCAGCCCTTGGTCCATCCAGCCTTCCAGAACCGCGACCGTCCGGTCGACGATCTGTCGCAGATCGCCGCCCAGAATTTCGGTCAGGTGCGGCGCACCCTGCAGGATCTCATGGGCGAACAGGCGGCTTTCACGGGGATAGTCCTGCGACATCGACAGCTTGGCCTGCACATAGCGCAGCACCTCGGCCAGCGGCTCTCCGTCGGGGTCGATCTGGCGCATCGGCGCAAGCCACATCTCCAGCAGGGTCGTCAGCAGCGCCTTGTGGATTTCGTCCTTGGAGCCGAAATAGTACAGCACGTTCGGCTTGGACAGGCCCGCCGCCCGCGCGATCTGGTCGATGGTCGCACCGCGCAGTCCGTTGGCCGAAAACGCCTCCAACGCCCCGTTCAGGATCAGCTCCCTGTTTTTCTGCTGAATCCGGGTCATCTGGGGCATGCTGGTCTCTGTCATCGAAGCTCCGGCTCTGGCATGATCCGATTTTGGGCAGATCGGTCGGAATTGTCATCCGGCTTGTCAGGACGCTTGACTGCCCCCTGCCCCGTGCTAGCCTGATCCTGACCGTTTGGTCAATAATCCGTGAGGACGATGCCCATGCCGCTTGACCGCAAGCCCGCCCCGAATGACCTGCGCGCCTTCTGGATGCCCTATACCGCGAACCGTCAGTTCAAGTCGGCGCCGCGGATGTTGGTTGCGTCCAAGGACATGCATTACACGGCCGCAGACGGTCGCCAGATCCTGGACGGGACGGCAGGCCTGTGGTGCTGCAACGCCGGCCACTGCCGCCCCAGGATCACCGAGGCCGTGCGGGCCCAGGTCGGAGAGCTGGATTATGCCCCCGCCTTCCAGATGGGCCATCCGCTGGCGTTCGAGCTGGCCAACCGCATCGTGGACATCGCGCCCGACGGGATGGACCATGTCTTCTACACGAATTCGGGCAGCGAGGCCGTCGATACCGCGCTGAAGATCGCGCTGGCCTATCACCGGGCGCGGGGCGACGCGGCCCGCACGCGGTTGATCGGGCGCGAGCGGGGCTATCACGGCGTGGGCTTCGGCGGAATCTCGGTCGGGGGCATCGTGAACAACCGCCGCCATTTCGGCACCTTGCTGGCGGGCGTCGACCACATGCCCCACACCCATCTGCCCGAGAACGTCTTCACCAAGGGGCAGCCGGAGCATGGCGCCAACCTGGCCGACGAGCTGGAGCGCATCGTGGCCCTGCACGGGGCCGAGACGATCGCCGCCGTCATCGTCGAGCCGATGGCCGGGTCGACCGGCGTCCTGATGCCGCCCAAGGGCTATCTGGAAAAGCTGCGCGCGATCACGAAAAAGCACGGCATCCTGCTGATCTTCGACGAGGTGATCACGGGTTTCGGGCGCCTGGGCAGCCCCTTCGCGGCCCAGCATTTCGGCGTTGTCCCCGACATGATCACCTGCGCCAAGGGCCTGACCAACGGCGTGATCCCGATGGGCGCGGTCCTGGCCACCGCGGAGATCTATGACGCGTTCATGCAGGGCCCCGAGCACATCATCGAACTGTTCCACGGCTATACCTATTCCGGGAACCCGATCAGCTGCGCGGCGGCCATCGCAACTCTGGATACCTACGCCGAAGAAGGTCTGTTGACGCGCGCCGCGTCGCTGGAAACCTATTGGCAAGAGGCGATCCACGGGCTGCGGGACCATCCGAACGTGATCGACATCCGCAACATGGGCCTGATCGGCGCCGTGGAGCTGGCGCCGATCGAGGGTCAGCCGGGCAAGCGCGCCTTCGACATCTTTGTGCGCGCGTTCGAGGCCGGCATCCTGATCCGCGTGACGGGCGACATCATCGCCATGTCGCCGCCCCTGATCATCAGCGAGGCGCAGATCGATCATCTGATCGGCACGCTTGGCGAGGTGCTGAAGACCGCCGCGTAAGCGGCCAAACCCATCCAGCCGACCCCGCGACAGAACGGGGCGGCCCGACAGGAAGGACTGCGAATGAGCGACGCAAGTGGCGTGATGACGGCTGCGAACATGACCGTCGATGGCGATCGGCTGTGGGATAGTCTGGACCAGATGGCCCAGATCGGCCCCGGCATCGCGGGGGGCTGCAATCGCCAGACCCTGACCGATGCCGATGCCGAGGGACGTAGCCTTTTCCAGCGCTGGTGCGAAGAAGCCGGCATGACGATGGGCGTCGACCGGATGGGCAGCATGTTCATGCGCCATGAGGGGGTCGAGCCCGATCTGGACCCCGTCTATATCGGCAGCCACCTGGACACGCAGCCGACCGGCGGGCGTTATGACGGGGTACTGGGCGTCCTTGCCGGGCTGGAGGTCATCCGGTCGATCCGGGACCTGGGCATCCGCACGCGCCGCCCCATCGTGGTGACGAACTGGACCAACGAGGAAGGCGCGCGTTTCGCGCCCGCCATGTTGGCGTCGGGCGTCTTTGCGGGCGTCTTGACAGAGGATTACGCCAACAGCCGGCAGGATGCCGATGGCAAGCGTTTCGGCGACGAGTTGGACAGGATCGGCTGGCGCGGAACCGAAGCGCCGGGCGACCGCAAGATCCACGCGATGTTCGAACTGCATATCGAACAGGGCCCGATCCTTGAGGCAGAGGGCAAGCAGATCGGCGTGGTCACCCATGGCCAGGGACTGTGGTGGCTGCAGGTGACGCTGACCGGCAAGGACGCCCATACGGGCAGCACGCCCATGGCGATGCGCGTGAATGCGGGCCTTGGCATGGCGCGGATCATAGAGGCGGTGCATTGCATCGCGATGGACCACCAGCCGGATGCGGTCGGTGCCGTCGGCCAAGCCAACCTTTTCCCGAACAGCCGCAATGTCATTCCGGGAAAGGCGGTGTTCTGCATTGATTTCCGGTCGCCCGATCTGGAGAAGCTGACGTCGATGCGGTCGAGGTTGGAAGCGGAGGCTGCTGAAATTGCCGCGGAACTGGGGCTGGGGATCGAGATCGAGCCGGTCGGGCATTTCGACCCGGTGACCTTTGATCCCGACCTGGTCGGCAAGGTGCGCGGCGCGGCCGAGAAGCTTGGCTATAGCCACATGGATATCGTGTCGGGCGCGGGGCATGACGCCTGCTGGATCGCCAAGGTTGCGCCGACAGTGATGATCATGTGCCCCTGCGAAGGCGGGCTGAGCCACAACGAGGCCGAGGCGATCACGCCGGACTGGGCGCGTGCGGGATGCGACGTGCTGCTGCACGCGGTGCTGGACGCCGCCGAGATCGTCCGCTGACGCGGACAGCGGCCGGGGGTTTCACCCCCGGACCCCCAGGGTATTTGGACAAAGAAGAAGAGGGATGCCATGAGCACGGTCATCAGGGGCGGAACCATCGTCACGGCGGATCTGAGCTATCAGGCCGACGTGCTGATCGAGGGGGGGCGTATTGCCGCGATCGGTCAGGGGCTGGTCGGTGACACCGTCCTGGACGCGGGCGGCTGCCTGGTCATGCCGGGCGGGATCGACCCGCACACGCATCTGGAGATGCCCTTCATGGGCACCTATTCGGCCGACGATTTCGAGAGCGGGACGCGGGCGGCACTGGCGGGAGGCACGACGATGGTCGTGGATTTCGCGCTGCCGTCGCCGGGCCAAGGACTGCTGGATGCGCTGCAGATGTGGGACAACAAGTCCGGGCGCGCGCATTGCGATTACAGCTATCACATGGCGGTCACGTGGTGGGGCCAGCAGGTGTTCGACGAGATGCAGGCGGTCGTGGACCGCGGCATCACCAGCTTCAAGCATTTCATGGCCTACAAGGGCGCGCTGATGGTGAATGACGACGAGTTGTTCGCGTCGTTCCGCCGGGTTGGAGATCTGGGCGGCGTGGCGATGGTCCATGCCGAGAACGGCGACGTGGTAGCCGAGCTGTCGGCGCGTCTGCTCGCCGAGGGGAACACCGGCCCGGAGGCCCACGCCTATTCCCGCCCGCCCCAGGTCGAGGGCGAGGCCACGAACCGCGCGATCATGGTGGCCGACATGGCAGGCGTGCCGCTGTACGTGGTCCATGTCAGCTGCGAGGACAGCCATGAGGCGATCCGCCGGGCGCGCGCCCAAGGCAAGCGGGTCTGGGGCGAGCCGCTGATCCAGCACCTGACGCTGGACGAATCCGAGTATTTCAACGCGGATTGGGATCATGCCGCACGCCGGGTCATGTCGCCGCCGTTCCGCAACAAGCAGCATCAGGACAGCCTGTGGGCCGGTCTGCAGTCGGGCAGCCTGTCGGTCGTGGCGACCGACCATTGCGCCTTCACAACCGATCAGAAACGTACCGGCATCGGCGATTTCACCAGGATCCCGAACGGCACCGGGGGTCTTGAGGATCGGATGCCGATGCTGTGGACGCATGGGGTCGGCACGGGGCGGCTGACGCCGAACGAGTTCGTGGCCGTCACCTCGACCAACATCGCCAAGATCCTGGGGATGTACCCGAAAAAGGGCGCGGTCCTGGTCGGCAGCGACGCGGACCTGGTGGTCTGGGACCCCGAGGCGACCAAGACGATCACCGCCTGCGCCCAGCAATCCGCGATTGATTACAACGTGTTCGAGGGGCAGACCGTCAAGGGCCTGCCGCGGTTCACCCTGACCCGCGGCGTCGTTGCCGTGACCGAGGGCAAGGTCGACAGCCGCGAGGGGCACGGCGAATTCGTGGCCCGCGAGCCGCGCGGTCAGGTGAACCGCGCGCTGTCCGCCTGGAAGGACCTGACCGCGCCGCGCCCGGTCCAGCGCGGCGGCATTCCCGCAAGCGGGGTGTGACTTGACCGTCATCGAGGCAAGCGGCGTCAGCCTGACCTTCCAGACCGCCGACGGGCCGGTGCACGCCCTCAAGGACGTGGACCTGTCCATCGCGCCCGGCGAATTCGTCAGCTTCATCGGGCCGTCGGGATGCGGCAAGACCACGTTCCTGCGCAGCATCGCCGCGCTGGAGACGCCCACCGACGGCACCCTGCGCGTCAACGGGATGGAGCCGGACGCGGCCCGACGGGCGCGCGCCTATGGGTACGTGTTCCAGGCGCCGGGGCTTTACCCGTGGCGGACGATCGCGGGGAACATCTCTCTGCCGCTGGAGATCATGGGGTTTTCAAAAGCTGATCGCGCGGAACGCATCGCCCGGGTCATGGACCTGGTCGAACTTTCGGGCTTTGGCGGCAAGTTTCCGTGGCAGCTGTCGGGCGGCATGCAGCAGCGCGCCAGCATCGCCCGCGCGCTGGCCTTCGACGCCGACATCCTGCTGATGGACGAACCCTTCGGCGCCTTGGACGAGATCGTGCGCGACCGCCTGAACGAGGCGCTGCTGGCCCTGTGGCGCAAGACCGGCAAGACCATCGGCTTTGTCACGCATTCGATCCCCGAGGCGGTCTATCTGTCGACCAAGATCGTCGTCATGTCGCCGCGTCCGGGCCGCATCACCCGCGTGATCGAAAGCACCCTGCCCCCGGACCGTCCGCTGGACATCCGCGACACCCCCAAATTCATCGCCCTGGCCCATGAGGTCCGCGAGGGGCTGCGCGACGGACACAGCCATGACTAGGGGACGGCTTGTGCCCGTGATGACGGTGCTGCTGGCCATCGTCGCCGTCTGGTACCTGGCCGCGATCCGCATGAACGCCCAGTGGGAGCGTGACCAGGCCGCCCGGGCCGAGGTGACGCTGACCCTGCCCGACCTTGTCGCGCGCACCCTGGTGCAGGAACGCCCCGTGCTGCCCGCCCCCCACCAGGTGGCTGTCGGCCTGTGGGAGGGGCTGGCCGGTCAGGCCATCACCTCGCGCCGCAGCCTGGTCTGGCATGCTTGGGTGACCCTGTCCGCGACGCTGGCAGGCTTTGCCATCGGCACCGGCGCGGGCATCCTGCTGGCGGTCGGCATCGTCCACAGCCGCAGCATGGACCAGTCGGTCATGCCCTGGGCCGTGGCCAGCCAGACCGTTCCGATCCTGGCCATCGCGCCGATGGTCATCGTGGTCCTGTCCAGCATGGGTGTCACGGGTCTTTTGCCCAAGGCGATCATCGCCGCATGGCTGTCGTTCTTTCCGGTGCTGGTCGGCATGGTCAAGGGCCTGCGCACCCCCGATGCGATGCAGCTGGACCAGATGCGCAGCTGGAGCGCCAGCAACGCCCAGGTCTTCTGGCGGCTGCGGCTGCCGTCGTCGCTGCCCTACCTGTTCGCCAGCCTCAAGGTCGCGATCGCCGCGGCGCTGGTCGGAACCATCGTGGGCGAACTGCCCGCCGGAGCGACCGCAGGGCTTGGCGCGCGCCTGCTGTCAGGCAGCTATTACGGCCAGACCGTCCAGATCTGGTCGGCGCTGTTCGTCGCGGCCCTGCTTGCCGCGGGCCTTGTGGCCATCGTCGGATGGCTGGAGCGACGCACCCTCAGCCGCATGGGGTTGGCACGATGACAGAGCTGCGCCTTGGTCGGACCTATTGGTTCCTGCAGAACATCCAGGTGGTCGCGGGGGGCATCGTCGCCTTGGTCGCCGCGCATTGGCTGGCGCCGACGGCCGCGCCGCTGGTGGCGGTATGGCTGATCGCGTGGCTGTTCAACACGTGGCTGGCCGGGTTCGACACGCCCGCCACGCGCGCCGTCGTGCCGATCATCTTTGGCGGCACGATCATCCTGCTGTGGGAGATGGCGGTCCGCGCCTATGCGATCCCGACCGTGATCCTGCCCGCACCCAGCCAGATCGCGGCCAGTTTCGCGGCCAATACCGGCATTCTGTGGACCGACTTCGTCCAGACGATCCTCAAGGGGGCGCTGACCGGATGGTTGATCGGGGCGGCGGCGGCGGTCCTCACCGCCATCGCCATCGACCGCAGCCCCTTCCTGCAGCGCGGGCTGCTGCCCATCGGCAATTTCGTCGCCGCCCTGCCCATCGTCGGCATCGCCCCGATCCTGGTGATGTGGTTCGGCTTCGACTGGCAGTCCAAGGCCGCGGTCGTGGTGGTGATGGTCTTCTTCCCGATTCTGGTGAACATGGTCGCGGGCCTGCGCGCCACCGATGCGATGCAGCGCGACCTGATGGCCAGCTGGGCCGCCCCCTATGGCGCGGCGCTGTGGAAGCTGCGCCTGCCCGCCGCGATGCCCTTTCTGTTCAACGGGTTGAAGATCACCACCACGCTGGCCCTGATCGGGGCGATCGTTGCCGAATTCTTCGGCAGCCCGACGCGCGGCATGGGTTTCCGCATCTCGACCGCGGTGGGGCGTCTGGACCTGCCGCTGGTCTGGGCCGAAATTGTCGTGGCGGCGCTGGCGGGAACGCTGTTCTATGGCATCGTTGCGCTGATCGAAAAGAAGGTGACGTTCTGGCACCCGTCGCAGCGCAACTAACCGGGGCCGCATCCCCATCCGGGGCGGATCCCACCAACAGGAGAGACGGGAAATGACACGACTGATGACCGGGGCTGCGGCCCTTGCGCTGATGGCCGGGGGCGCACAGGCGGGCGATCTGACGCTGCAGCTGAAATGGGTCACGCAGGCCCAGTTCGCGGGCTATTACGTCGCGCAGGAGAAGGGTTTCTACGAGGAAGAGGGCGTCAACCTGACGATCCTGCCGGGCGGTCCCGACATCGCCCCGACCCAGGTCCTGGCCGGCGGCGGCGCGGACGTTATCGTCGAGTGGATGCCCGCAGCGCTGGCCGCGCGCGAAAAGGGCCTGCCGATGGTGAACATCGCCCAGCCCTTCAAGGCGTCGGGCATGATGCTGACCTGTCTGAAGGAAAGCGGCATCAGCGATCCGGCGACCGATTTCGCGGGCAAGACCCTGGGCGTCTGGTTCGCGGGCAACGAATATCCGTTCCTGTCCTGGATGAACACGCTTGGCCTGTCGACCGAGGGCGGCCCCGAGGGTGTGACCGTGCTGAAGCAGGGCTTCAACGTCGATCCCCTGCTGCAGAAACAGGCGGCCTGCATCAGCACGATGACCTACAACGAGTACTGGCAGGTGATCGACGCCGGCATCGCCGAGGACGACCTGGTGACCTTCAAGTACGAGGACCAGGGCGTGGCCACCCTTGAGGACGGCCTCTATGTGCTGGAGGAGACGCTGGAGGACAGTGAGAAGGTGACCGACCTGGTGGGCTTTGTCCGCGCCAGCATGCGCGGCTGGCAATACGCGGCCGAGAACCCCGAGGAGGCCGCCCAGATCGTCCTGGACAACGACGAGACCGGCGCCCAGACCCTGGAGCATCAGACCCGCATGATGACCGAGATCGCCAAGCTGCTGGAAGGTTCGGACGGCACCCTGGCCGAGGCCGACTACCAGCGCACCGTCGATATCCTGCTGTCGGGCGGGTCCGACCCGGTGATCCAAGCCGCCCCCGAAGGGGCGTGGGTGTCGACCATCACGGACCGTGCTTTCGACTGAACGACGGGCGGGCTGCCCCATTTGGGCGGCCCGTCTTATTCCGCTGGCTGCGCCGCCGCGCGTCGCGCCTGTCTGCGGACGCGCCTGCGTCCGTCCCATGCCAGCAGTGTCGGCGTCAGGATCAGCGTGACCGCAGTCGCCACCACCAGCCCCCCTGCGATCCCCGTCGACAGCTGGATCCAGAACTGGCCCGAAGGCGCGCCCAGGAACAGGTCGCGGCCGGTGAAATCGATGGTCATGCCCAGCACCATCGGCACAAGGCCGATGACCGTCGTGCCGGCCGTCAACAGCACCGGACGCACCCGTTCCGACGCCGCACGCCGCGCCGCGCGGTCCGGGTCGTCGCCGGCCCCGCGATATTCGTTGTAGGCGTCGATCAGCACGATGTTGTTGTTCACCACGACGCCAGCCAGGGCCATGATGCCGATGCCGCTCATCACGATCGAGAACGCTTCCTGCCGGACCATCAGCCCCAGGAACACCCCCGAGATCGAGAACACGATCGCTGTCAGCACCAGCAGCGCCTGATAAAAGCTGTTCATCTGGATCAGCAGGATGGTGAACATCAGGAAGATCGCCGCGACGAACGCCCCCATCAGGAAGGTCATCGCCTCCTGCTGGTCCTCGATCTCTCCTCCGAACGTGACCTCGACGTCGTCGGGCAGATCGGCCTGATCGATGCTGGCCTGGATGAGCGCCAGCTCGGCCTGCAGCGTGGCGCCCGGGGCCAGGTCCGCGGTCAGGGTCTGGGTCTCTCTGGCGGCGATGCGGGTGATGGCAGAGGGTGCAGGCGCCGGGATCATCTGCACCATGTTGGAGATGGGCACCTGCGCGCCGGACGGACCGGCGACGCGCAGCGACGACAGGTTCTCCAGATTGCGCTGATCGGACGGATAGCGCAGGGCGATGTCGACCTCGTCATCGGCGAAATCGGGCAGGTAGGTGCCCAGGTTCACGCCGGTCGTCAGCAGCTGGACCGCGGTGCCGATGGTGTTCATGTCGATGCCGAAGCGCGCCGATTCCTCTCGGTCGACGACCAGCCGAATCTCGGGGTTGGGGCGGGGCGTGTCGTTGGCGATGTCCACAAACCGGCCCTGCGCCTGCATCAGCTGTTCGATCTTGGCCGAAGCCTGCTGCAGCGCCGGGCGGTTGGAGGCCGATATCTCGATCTGGACCGGGCGGGACGCACCGGGCCCGGATGCCGCGGCCTCGATCTGGATGCCCAGGCCCGGCACCTCCGCCGTGGCGGCGCGCAGCTGGTCGATCACCTCGGTCGAGGGGGCGCGGGTGCGCCAGTCGGTGAACTCGACCTGGATCTGGCCGATCACGTCGCTGGACAGGCTGGAGCGGACACGCTCCTCGACGCTGCCGATGGTGCGGGAATAGACGCGCTCGATGCCCTCGAAACCCAGGACCTGTTCCTCGATCAGGCGCACCAGTCGGTCGCTCTCCTGGACGGAGAGGTTGCCGTTCGCGGTGATCTGGACCTGCGCGCGCTCGGCGTCGGTCTCGGGAAAGAACTCGACCCCGCGGTTCAGGTGCGAATAGGCATAGAGGATCACCAGCACCGTCAGGATCGACAGCCCCAACGTGGCGCCGGGCCGTGCGATGGTCCAGATCGACAGGCGCGCCATCGCGCCCGACGTGTCGTCGGCATGTGGTTCGGGCGGCAGCGCCTGGCCCCCGCCCACCACGCTGCCCGTCACAGGCACGAAGACCAGCGCCATCAGCAGCGACATCAGCAGCGTGGCGATCATCGTGGCGGGCAGATAGAACATGAACTGTCCAGCCAGCCCCGGCCAGAACAGCAGCGGAAAGAACACCGCCAGCGTGGTCGCGGTGGACGAGGTGATCGGCCATGCCATCCGCTGCGCCGCCAGCAGGTAGGCCTCGGCCTTGCCATGACCCTTGGCGATTAGGCGTTCGCCCATCTCGACCACCACGATGGCGCCGTCGACCAGCATGCCGACCACGAGAATCAACGCGAACAGCACGATCACGTTCAGCGTGAAGCCAAGCGCCCAGATGATCAGGATGCCGCCCAGGAACGATCCCGGGATGGCCACCGCCACCAGCAGCGATGCACGCAAGCCCAGAAACAGCACGGTGACCAGCATCACCAACACCACCGCCGCGATCACGTTGTTCTGCAGGTCCGACAGAAGGGTGCGCATCTCCTTGGACTGGTCGTTCATGAAGACGACGCCAACCTGTTCGGGCCAGTCGGCGCGGGTCTGCGCCACCACGTCGCGGACCGCGGCGACGGTGTCGATCACGTTCGCGCCCACTGTCTTGCGCACGTCGATGGCCAGGGCGGGCTGTCCGTCGATGCGGGCAAAGCTGACCGGGTCTTTAAAGGTCTGACGCACCTCGGCCACGTCCTGGACGCGCAGCACGGTGGCCCCGTCGACCAGCACCGGGATCGACATGATCTCGTCCAGGCGGACGACAGTGCCGGGGATCGACACCCCGATGCGGCCCGCCCCGGTATCGAAGGACCCCGCCGCGATCAGCTGGTTGTTGGCCTGGATCGCCTGCGACAGCTGCCCCGGAGAGATGCCATAGGTCTCCAGCGCCAGCGGATCGATCAGGATCTCCAGCTGGTCCTCGCGCTCTCCGGTCAGGTCGGCCTGCAGGACGCCGCTGACGGTCTCGATCTCGTCGCTCAACGCGCGGCCAAGGCGGATCAGCTCGCGTTCCGGGACGGGGCCGGACAGCGCCACCGTCAGGATCGGGAACAGCGCCATGTCGATCTCGCGCACGAAGGGGCCGTCGGCCTCGGGCGGAATGTCCGGGCCCGCGTCGTCGACGGCATCCTTGACCGACTGCAACGCCTGCGCCTGATCGAAGCCGGGGCGGAACTCCAGCGTGACCGAGGCGAAACCCTCGCTGGCCACGGTCTCCATCCGCCGCAGCCCCTCCAGCGCGTTCACCTGCCGCTCGATCGGTTCGGCCAGCAGGGTGGCGGCATCCTCGGCGCTGACGCCGCTATAGGTGACGTTCACGATGAAGATCGGGATGTCGACTTCGGGCATCGATTCCTTGGGAATGGTGACATAGGCCGTAAAGCCCGCCAGCAGCAGGCCCACCATCACCATCATCACCGTGCGGGCGCGGGAAAAACCCGCCGCGATGATCCCGTTCATGGCCCGGCCACGGCGTCAGATGCCTGGGCCGTGTCCAGCAGCGCCGCCGCATTGGTCGCCCCGTCGCCCACGACATCGCGATAGGGTTCGGGCGTGTCGCTGACGCGGGCCTGCTGCCCGTCGCTCAGCGCGCCTTGAGAAATGGTGACGACCCGCGCGCGGTCCTCCAGCCCGGTAACCCAGATCGCCTCGGCGCGGGCCTGCACGATCTGGACCGGCGCGAAACGCAGGGTCTGGCCGTCTTCGGCCACAACGAACACGCCGATCCGCCCGGCGTCATCCAGCCGGATCAGCGCCGGCGACAGCCGATGCGCGCGCACCGCGTCCATCGCCAGCGATATCTGCGCGCTGAGGCCCGCGGGCACGGCATTGTCGGGGTTCGGAACCTCGACCTCGACGCGGAAGGTGCGCGTCTCGGCCGTGGCGACCGGCGCGATGAAGCGCACGCGGCCCTCGGCCTCGCGGCCGCCCTGGAACACGACCTGTGCGGACTGGCCAAGCGCGACCGAGGTGATCTCGGACTGGCGGACCTCGATCTGGGCGATCAGGGGATCGTTGCGCACGATCTCAAGGACCTCTCCGCCGGCATCCACGAAGCTGCCCAGTTCGGCCATGACGTTGCTGACGGTGCCGCTGATCGGGGCGGTCAGACGGGTGTTCTGCAGTTCCAACTGGGCCGCGCGCAGTTCGGCCCGGGCCGATTCCAGCTGTGCGAAGCGCGACTGCAGCYCCGCCTCCGAGGTCACGCCCCGTTCCCGCAACTGCCGCGCGGCGTCATAGTCGCGCTCGGCCGATCCCACGGCCGCCTCGGCGCGCGCCACGCCGGCTTCGCGGTCGTCGGCCGACAGCAGCGCCAATTGCTCGCCCTGTTCGGCAACGTGGCCCTGGCGCACGACCTCCTCGACGATCCCTGCGGTGCGCGCCCGCAGGATCGACGTCTGGTCCGGGACGACATTCCCGAACAGCACCGTCCGCGGCACGATCTCCTCGGCGACGGACATGCTGGCCGCGACATGGGGAACCGCCACCTCGACCGGGGCGGCCTCGGCGGGGGGTTCACGGTTCAGCATGCCGCCACCGATCCAGAAGGCCAGAAAGCCCAGGATCGCCAGAAAGGCGAGCGTCGAGGAGGACAGGTACCGCGTCATCGTCAATCCATGTCAGGGGCCCCGCCCCGGCCATGGCACCGGGCGGTCTTGTCATCCTAGATGGTTTCTTGGGACGCGCAGGTCAACAGTCGTGACCCTTGTCCCCTGCGTCAAGGCGTCCGCCCTTGGCCAAGACTCATGCCCGCCCCCGCGCGTTCCCCTGCCGGAACCACGGTCGGAGAGGATTGATGACACGATGCGCCGGAGTGATCCTGATCGCCTTGGCGCACCCTGCCTGGGCGGGCTGACCACCTTCTACACCACGAACGATCCGGCACCTGATTGCCGCGTGATCGACCGGTCGCCGCCGGACGAGGGCAGTTGGGCCGATCTCTCCTGCCCCGGCGTCGCCGGGTAGTCCTATCTGCTGCACCGGACCGACGGCTGCGAGGCAGTGACCTATGGCCATTGCCGATGGGCCGGGCATGCCGACATTCGGTGCCTTCAATCATGCGGGTCCCACCGTCAAATGGCGCATGGCACAGGTCGGCAGCCGGTCAGTCCCCGTCGCGGCCATCCAGCACTTTCACGTGGCCGATGCCGATGGCGGGNGGAGCACGCGATCCTGGTCGTCTCCAAGGTCGGTCAGCCGGACGACCGCGGCGCATGCATGATGGGCTGCGTGCCCGACCATGATGGTGCCGCAGCGAACAGACGCGCCCGCCGGATCGCCGATGGCACCGCGACCCATGATTGCGCCCATGACCGCACGGTGGTGGAGCCGTCTGCCGCCAAAGTTCCGCCGCGCTGACGGTTTCGGCCAAGGTCTGCACAAAACAGGTGACAGGGCATGCCTTATGCGTGTCAAATGGCACATAATGCAATCATGACGGGAGCTCCTGATGTCGGCATCTGGTCCCTACGGTCGTTGCGGGGTGCTGACCTTGGCGCTGCTGACGGCTGCCTGTGCATCGGCCCCGACCGGGCCGGCATCGACGATCGACGTCCAAGCCTCGGCGCCCGGTCCCGCCACCTGCCCTGCCACGACGGCGGACCAGCAGGCGGCCGGGGTGCGGGCGACCAACGCGCTCCGGCAGCGATCCGGCCTGCCCCCGGTGCAGGCGAACGATCTGCTGGCGCGCGCCGCGGCGCGGCATGCCTGCGACATGGCGCAACGCGGCCGCATGACCCATGCGGGCAGCCGCAGCTCGGGCCCGTCGCAGCGGGTCAAGGCGCTTGGCTATGCGCCCACCGTCACGGCAGAAAACATCGCCGCGGGGCCGTTCGGCCTGGATCGGGTGCTGGCGGAATGGAACGCCTCTGCGGGCCATGTCTCGAACATCATGATCCCGCAGGTCAGCAACTTCGGCATCGGGCAGGCGCTTGGCGCGGATGGGCGCACGCGTTACTGGGCGGCGGTCTATGCGGCGCCACGCGGCAGATAGGGGCGATGCCTGTCCTGACCGGAAAGACAGGTTAGCAAATTGAACAAATGACCTATATAAGGCTACGATAGTATCGGAGTCAGTATCATGTTTCGCCTGTCCCTCTGCGCCATCCTGGCGCTGTCCGCCTGCGCCGCCCCGAAGGACCCTTGCGCCGATCTGTGCATGAGCGCCTTTGTCGAGTACGAGCCAGGCTTCGAGCCCTGATCACCCCGAAACGGCGGTGATGCCGCCGACGTGTCTGTCTTTTTTCCTGCAAAGGCGTATCGTTTCCACCCGCCGGTCCCCGGCGGCTATTGGAGAAACGAACATGGCCAAGGGCATGGACAAACGCAAACGCGACGAAAAGAAGCCGAAGAAGCAGAAGCCCAAGACGAACGCTTCGGCGCCCAGCACCAAGGATGTCGTCTCGGCGGCCGTTGCTGCCAAGGGCAAATGACCATTGCAGTGTGTCTGACGGTGTCGGTGGCTGATCATAAACGCGCGTGACGCATGGGCACGCCCGTGATTCGGGATGGGGATCAGCGGAGCTGCACCCATCTCCGGTGGTCCATGTTCGCCGACCCCTGCCCCCTCATAGCGCCTCATCCCGCGACGATATCAATCGCCAGACGCGTAGGGCTGTGCCGATCATGAACAAAAGGCGGCCCAGATGGACCGCCTTTTTCACTCATGATCGCCTGCAGACCGCTTCAGATCATCCGCATTTGGAATGACCGCAGCTGGGGCAGGTCATGCAGCCCTCGACCATTCGCATCCCGTACTGACCGCAGCTGGAGCAGGCGGGGCCGCGCGGCGCCTCGCCCACGGCCATCACTTCGGCCTGCGGGTCGGACTTGAGGCCCAGCCCTTCGCCCGCCAGGAAGCCCGTCTCGATCAGGTGGCGTTCGATCACGCCGCCAATGGCCGCCAGGATCGAGGGGACATAGCGGCCCTGCATCCAGGCCCCGCCGCGCGGATCGAAGACCGCCTTCAGCTCCTCGACCACGAAGGACACGTCGCCCCCGCGGCGGAACACGGCCGAGACCATGCGCGTCAGCGCGACCGTCCAGGCATAATGCTCCATGTTCTTGGAGTTGATGAAGATCTCGAACGGGCGGCGGTGGTTGCCGTGGATGATGTCGTTGATCGTGATGTAGATCGCGTGCTCCGACCCCGGCCACTTCAGCTTGTATGTCGCGCCTTCCAGCGCCGCGGGACGGTCCAGCGGCTCGGTCAGATAGACGACATCCGCGCCCTTGTCGGCCTCCGGCGCCTTTTCGGTCGTCTCGCTGACAGACAGCACCGAGCCGGTCACATCGTTCGGACGATAGGTGGTGCAGCCTTTGCAGCCCAGATCCCAGGCCGCCATGTAGACGTCCTTGAACGCCTCGAAGCTGATATCCTCGGGGCAGTTGATGGTCTTCGAGATCGAGCTGTCGACCCATTCCTGCGCCGCGGCCTGCATGGCGACGTGGTCCTTGGGTGCCAGCGTCTGCGCGTTCACGAAGTAATCGGGCAGCGCCGCGTCGCCCTTCAGGTCGCGCCACATCTGCACGGCGTAATCGACGACCTCCTCCTCGGTCCGCGAACCGTCCTTCTGCAGGACCTTGCGCTTGTAGGCATAGGCGAAGACCGGCTCGATCCCCGACGACACGTTGCCCGCATAGAGGCTGATCGTGCCCGTCGGCGCGATCGAGGTCAGCAGGGCGTTGCGGATGCCGTGCTTGACGATCGCGTCGCGGACGTCGGCGTCCATCTTGGACATGAAGCCCGAGGCCAGGTATTTCTTGGCGTCGAACAGCGGGAAGGCGCCCTTCTCCTTGGCCAGATCGACGGATGCCAGATAGGCCGACCGTGCGATGGCCTTCATCCACACACGGGTCTGCGCGACCGCGTCATCGGCGCCGTAGCGCAGGCCCAGCATCAGCAGCGCGTCCGCCAGACCGGTCACGCCCAAGCCGATGCGACGCTTGTTGCGAGCCTCCTCGGCCTGTGCGTCCAGCGGGAATTTCGATGCGTCGACCACGTTGTCCATCATCCGGACCGCCGTGCGGACCAGATCGTCCAGGCCTTCGGGGTCCAGTTCGGCCGTTTCGGTGAACGGGTTCTTGACCAGCCGGGCCAGGTTGATCGAGCCCAGCAGGCAGGCGCCATAGGGCGGCAGGGGCTGCTCGCCGCAGGGATTGGTGGCCGCGATCGTCTCGACATAGGACAAGTTGTTAGCCTTGTTGATCCGGTCGATGAAGATCACGCCCGGCTCGGCGAAATCATAGGTCGCCTTCATGATCCGGTTCCACAGGTCCAGCGCCTGGACGGTGCTGTAGACCCGGCCCTCGAACTTCAGGTCCCAAGGCGCATCGGCGCGCACGGCATCCATGAAATCGTCGGTGATAAGCACCGACAGGTTGAACATGCGCAGGCGCGCGCTGTCCTGCTTGGCCACGATGAACTGTTCCACATCCGGGTGGTCGCAGCGCATCGTCGCCATCATCGCGCCACGGCGCGAGCCGGCCGACATGATGGTGCGACACATCGCGTCCCAGACATCCATGAAGGACAGCGGACCCGACGCATCGGCCGCCACGCCCTTGACCACCGCGCCCCGCGGGCGGATCGTGCTGAAGTCGTAGCCGATGCCGCCGCCCTGCTGCATGGTCAGCGCGGCCTCCTTCAGCATGTCGAAGATGCCGCCCATGCTGTCGGGGATGGTGCCCATGACGAAGCAGTTGAACAGCGTAACCGACCGGCCCGTTCCGGCACCGGCCAGGATGCGGCCCGCGGGCAGGTACTTGAAGTCCTCCAGCGCGGAATAGAACTTGTCCTCCCACTTGGCCGGGTCGCTTTCCACGCGCGCCAGGTCGCGCGCGACGCGACGCCAGCTGTCCTCGACCGACCCGTCGACGGCCTGCCCCTCGGAATCCTTCATCCGGTACTTCATGTCCCAGATCTGTTCTGCGATGGGGGCGGCAAAGCGGGTCATACGCTCATTCCTTGGTGGTTTGTTCAGGGTTGGACACCAGATATAGCGTCAAAACGCGGCTGGCAAGGTCTTGACAGGGGTCGGCCCGTCGGTTTCAGGCAGGTGTGACAAGACCACGAAAATCGGCTTCTATCGCAGAATAGCATGCTGCCGAAAGGGTCTTGCGGTCGTTTCCTGCGACGGGAATCGGGGGGTGCAGCCGGACGGTCACATGCCCGTGGCGTCTTGCCGCAAGAATCGACAGCAGGTGCGGCCCCAGATCCATGTCCGCCCACCATCCATAGAATCGCGGGTCCTGCCCCGGCGGCGCGTGATAGGCCGCGCTGACCGGCTGGATCGCCAGACCGGCGGGCAGGTCGTCGGCCAGAAACCCCTGGAACAGGGTCGGCTTGAACGGCAGGACGCGGCGTCCGTCGCTGGACGTGCCTTCGGGGAAAAACAGCAGGCGATGCCCGGCGCGGATGCGTTCGGCGAATTCCAGCGCCTGCGCACGAGCCAGTTTCGGGTCGCGTGTCACGAAATGCGTGTCGGTCACGCGGGTCAGGATGTTGATGCCGGGCCAGCGGGCGACCTCGGCCTTACTGACGAAGAAGACCGGCAGGGCGGCGTTCAGCGTCAGGATGTCCAGCCAACTGGAATGGTTCGCCACGACCGCGCCGGGGCCTCGCAGGGGCGTCCCCTCGCGCCGCCAGCGCAGGCCGATGCAGGCCAGGACCAGGCGGCAGACGATCTGGACATGCGGTCCGGACCAGGGACGGCGGCGGCCATGCACCATACGCTCGATCCCGCGCAGCGGCAGGATCAGCAGCACGCCCAGCATGAGCACCAGAACTGCCGGCACGCCGCGGCGGATCACCCGCAGCCAGTCGCGCAGCCCGCGCGGGGGGGCCGGCACAGGCGGTTCGGCATCGCGCCAGGTCGGGCTCATGTCGGCTGCCAGCGGCTTTCGTAGAACTGCTTGTGCTTGGCGGACATCGCGCCCGTGTCCATCAGCAGGAACACGTCAGTCGTGTTGAAGGCACGGTCGATGAACGCCCCCTCGCCCACCAGACCACCAAGGCGCAGATAGGCCTTGATCAGCGCGGGCATCCCGACCAGCGCCTCGCGCCGGTCCAGGCGGTCGGGGGCGATCAGGTCCATCGTCTGGAACCCGTCGGCCCGCGCCCGCGGGCGCAGCTCCGGCGGGGCCAGGTGATGGTGGTGCAGCCAGGACAGCGATGGCGCCAGCAGCGTCGGGTCTGTGCCGTGAAAGCTGGCCACGCCGAACAGGATCTGGATGCCGTGGTCCAGCACATAGTCGGCCAGCGCGTTCCACATCAGGAACATCGCCGCCCCGCCCCGGTGATCGGGATCGACACAGGATCGCCCCAGTTCCAGCAGCGGTCGGCCGCTGTCGCGCAGCGGGGCCAGGTCGTATTCGCCGTCGCAGTAGAACCGCCCGAAATCGGCCGCCACATCGCTGCGCAGCAGGCGATAGACGCCGACCACGTGATCCAGCGCCTCCGCATCGCGGCGCGTGTCGATTAGGCACAGGTGGTCGACGACGGGGTCGAACTCGTCCCGTTCCAGCCGGGCGTCGTGATCGACCAGCGGGCCTGTGCCGCCCAGCTCCTCGACGAACACGCGATAGCGCAGGCGCTGCGCGGCCATCAGGTCGCGGGGCGTCGTGGCAAGGCGGATCTGGAAAAAGGCAGGGTCGGCGCGGTTCACGATGGCCTCGGTGCTTGGGCTGCGGCCTGTCTAGGAAAGCCGCGCGGCCAATGCAACACGTGCGGCCCAAGTTCCGCTTGCATCGCGCAACCTTCAGTTGCATCGTCGCGCAAGCAATATCAGGAGTTTACATGTCGCCCATGCGCAGGATCTGCAACGCCACGCGGCGTCCGTCGATGACCTGCTTGCCGGCATCGGTAAAATTCACGGTGATGCGGTCGCCGATCCGGGACTGGACCTGCCCCTCGCCCCATTCGGGCGCGCCGGGATGACGCACGATCATGCCGGGTTCCAGGATATCGTTCACCGCGAAAACTCCATTTCTCTGCACTTTGGAAGGTAATCATACATGACGGTCGATACAACGCGGATCGCTGCGGGCGATCTGGCCGCCCTGCTGGGATCGCGGCTGTGCCATGATCTGGTGTCGCCCCTGGGGGCCATCGGCAACGGGGTCGAACTGCTGGAGATGTCGCCCGATTTTCCGGGCCTGGCCCAATCCCCTGAACTGCGCCTGATCTCCGAAGCGGTGGGCGCGGCACGCGCGCGCATCCAGGCCTATCGCATGGCGTTCGGCATGGCGCAGGGCGAACAGCGGATCGGCCTGGCCGAGTTGCGCCGTCTGCTGGACGGGATCGCCGCACAGGGCCGCCTGACAATCACCCTGGACGCCGCAGGCGATTTCGCGCGGCCCGAGATCCGCATGCTGGTGTTGGCGGTGATGTGCATGGAAAGCGCGATGCCCTGGGGCGGCCGGGTGATCGTGCTGCGTGACGGTCCGCAATGGCGGCTGGTCGCGGAATGCGACCGCAGCAAGGTCGATCCGACCCTGTGGGGCTGGCTGGACGGTCCGCAACCCCGCACCCTGGCCCCGTCCGAGGTGCATTTCGCCCTGCTGGCCGAGGCCGCGCGGGCCGAGAACCGCCCCCTGCGCCATGAATTCGACGACACCGGGGGCGAGATCGCGTTCTAGGCGCGGACCGTCCCGTCACCCGTGACCAGATATTTGAAGCTGGTCAACTGTTCCGCCCCCACCGGCCCGCGGGCATGCATCTTGCCCGTGGCGATGCCGATCTCGGCGCCCATGCCGAACTCTCCACCGTCCGCGAACTGGGTCGAGGCGTTGCGCATCAGGATCGCGCTGTCCAGCCCGGCAAAGAACCGCTCCGCGGTCGCGTCATCCTCGGTCAGGATCGATTCGGTGTGCTGGCTGCCATGGCGGCGGATATGGGCGATGGCCTCCTCGACCCCGTCCACCAGCTTGGCGGCGATGATCATGTCCAGGAACTCGCGCCCGAAATCGTCGGGCTTGGCCGGCACGGTGCCGGGGATGCGCGCCAGATCGCCATCGGCACGCACCTCGACCCCCGCCTCCAGCAGGTCGCGGATCAGGACGTCGCCATGGCGGTCATGGAACGCCCTGTCGATCAGCAGGCATTCGGCCGACCCGCAGACGCCTGTGCGCCGCGTCTTGGCGTTCAGCACCACGCGCCGCGCCTTTTCCAGATCGGCCGCGGCGTCGGCGTAGATGTGGCAGATCCCCTCCAGATGCGCAAAGACCGGCACGCGGGCCTGGTCCTGCACCAGCCCGACCAGCCCCTTGCCGCCGCGCGGGATGATCACGTCGATCAGCCCCTGCGCGCCCAGCATGGCGCTGACCGCCGCGCGGTCGCGCGTGGGCACCATCTGGATGGCGGTTTCCGGCAGGCCCGCCGCGCGAAGACCCTCGACCATGCAGGCATGGATCGCGCTGCTGGAATGCAGGCTTTCCGAACCGCCGCGCAGGATCACCGCATTTCCGGACTTCAACGCCAGCGCCCCCGCATCGGCGGTCACGTTCGGCCGGCTTTCATAGATGACCCCGATCACGCCGATGGGCGTGCGCACGCGGCGGATATGCAGCCCCGTGGGCCGGTCCCATTCCGCGATGACCTGCCCCACCGGATCATCCTGTTCGGCGACCTCGCGCAGGCTTTGCGCGATCGCGGCGATGCGTGCGCCGTCCAGACGCAGCCGGTCCAGCATCGCATCCGACAGCCCCTTTTCGCGCGCGAAGTCCAGATCACGGGCGTTGGCCGCCAGGATATCAGGGGTACGGGCGGTGATGGCGTCGGCGGCGGACAGCAGGGCCATGCGTTTCGGTCCGGCTGGCGTCTGCGCCAGAACCACCGCGGCCTCTCGGGCGGCGGCGCCAAGGGCGTCGATCAGTTGCCGGGCTTGGACCATGTCCGTCATCGCTTCCTCCGATACGCAAAATCGACGCCGTCTTAGCGTGATCCTGCCGAGAAGGGGAAGGGAAGAAATGGCGCGGTTGACGGGGCTCGAACCCGCGACCCCCGGCGTGACAGGCCGGTACTCTAACCAACTGAGCTACAACCGCACATTTCCTTCGGGCGAATGATGAGTTATGGCGCGGTTGACGGGGCTCGAACCCGCGACCCCCGGCGTGACAGGCCGGTACTCTAACCAACTGAGCTACAACCGCCCAACTCATCCCCCGGACGATCGCCCGCCGGAGTAGGCCGGGGTTTACGCAGACCGCCGCGCGGCGTCAAGGGCGCGTTGAACGAATTTTGCCACATTCGGGCAAATCTTTGAAATTACGGTGCAAAGAACGCGAAAGGGGCGCCCGATGGGCGCCCCGATGAACCAAGCAACTTGTAAACAAACCGGGTGGGATCAGTCGCGGACGGTTTCCATGTCGAATTCCGGCAGCGCTTCCAGTTCTTCTTGGCTGTAGTTGGTCGCCAGAACCGTGTCGTCGCCGAACATCGCCATGTGCAGGACATCGCGGTCCAGCAGCACGGTGTGCGTGCCCATGCCCAGGAAGCCGCCGATGTCGGCAATGTAGCCCATGACCTGACCATCCGGCGACATCACGATGTCGGACACAGTCGCGATCTCGTTCCAGTCACCCGGAACCGCATCGCCCGTTGCATCGGTCCATTCGGTGGTCGACGGCTGGTTGGTCGTATAGATCGCGCGGCCCTGCAGCCACGATGCGGTGATGCCGGGATTCTCTGCCGACAGCGTCACTTCCATGTCGCTCATGTCGGTCGCCATCTCGTCGGCGGGCATCGTCTCGGCAGGCATGGCATCCGCCGGCATGGTCTCTGCGGGCATCGTTTCTGCGGGCATCGTCTCGGCCGGCATGGCGTCGGTGGCCGGGGGCGTCGTCGCGTCCTGTGCGAACACCGGAGCCGCAAATGCCAGAGCAGCAGCCGTCGTCATCATGAGGGTTTTCATTCTAGATCTCCGCATCAATTCTTTGTTTCGATGACGTCTTTTCGTCATCTTCACGGCATCAACGCGGGCATTTCAAAGACCGTTCCCTAAACATTTGTCTGATCTAGTCACGTGATCGTGGGTGACTGATCCGTCCTCCGCGGACCGGTGCCGGAACTCCCGTGGTCATCGGCCCCGATATGGGCAGCCCCCGCAGCACGCGCACCGCCAGCCAGCCGAAGGCCTGCGCCTCCAGCATGTCGCCGTTCAGACCGATCGCCTCGACCGGCCGGACGGGCACGGGCAACGCTGCTGTCAGCGCATCCATGATGGCCGAATTGTGGCGCCCCCCGCCGCAGACCAGAACCTGCGCAGGCAGCGCGGGCAGCCACGCCATGCCTGCCGCAACCGATCCGGCCAGTGCCGACACCAGCGTCGCCGCCGCATCGGCATCGGACAGCGGGGCAACCGCGCGGGTCAGGCCAGCGAACTGATCGCGATCCAAGGATTTAGGGGCGGGTCGCCGGAACCACGGATCATCCAGGAACGCCGCGACGATGTCCTGATCGGCGGTGCCGCTGGCCGCCAGTGCGCCGCCTTCGTCCCGCGACTGACGGCGGCGCCGGCGCATCAGGTCGTTCAAGGGCGCGTTGGCAGGCCCCGTGTCGAAGGCGACGCAGGCACCGGCGGTCTCGGGTGCGGGGGCCGCGGGGTCCACCCAGCTGATGTTGCCGACGCCGCCCAGGNTCAGGAACGCCACGGGGGCCGCGGGCAGGCACCCCTGCCCCACGGCCCAGTTCGCGCAGGCCCAATGAAAGAACGGCACCAAAGGGGCGCCCTCGCCTCCCTGACGCACATCCTCGGACCGGAAATCCCAGACCACGGGGCGATCCGTCATGCGCGCCAGCGCCGCGCCGTCACCCGCCTGATGCGTGCCGCGCCCGCGCGGATCGTGGGCCAGCGTCTGGCCGTGAAACCCGATCAGCTGCGCATCTGGAAACTGCCGTGCCAAGTCGGCATGGGCCGCCTGGACCAGTTGCGCCAGCTCCGCCACCTCCGGCGCGTCGGGCCACAGGCCCAGCCCCGCATGAAGCACGGCCGATTCGTTGTCGCCGAACGCACGAAAGGCGCTGTCCCCAAAGCCGCCGATCCGCACCCCGTCGGTTTCGATCATCGCCGCGTCGACACCGTCCAGCGACGTGCCCGACATCATCCCCAAAGCCCGGATCATCGCTTTTCCTTCGCTGCTCCTGCCTGTATATCGCGCGGATACACAAGGATGAAGCCCATGACATACCAGCCCAAATCCGACTTCCTGCGCATCATGTCCGAACGCGGCTATCTGGCCGATTGCACGGATTACGCCGGGCTGGATCAGGCGCTGCTGGCGGGACCGATCACGGCCTATATCGGTTATGACGCGACGGCGGCCAGCCTGCATGTCGGGCACCTGCTGAACATCATGATGCTGCGCTGGTTCCAGAAGACCGGCAACAAGCCCCTGACCCTGATGGGCGGCGGCACGACCAAGGTCGGCGATCCGTCCTTCCGCAGCGACGAGCGCCCGCTTCTGGACGATGCCGCGATCCAGGCCAATATCGACGGGATGGGCCGGGTCTTCGCCCGCTATCTGGATTACGGCCCCGACGGGGCGGTCATGCTGAACAACGCCGAATGGCTGGACGGCCTGAACTACCTGACCTTCCTGCGCGACATCGGCCGGCATTTCAGCGTCAACCGAATGCTGTCCTTCGAATCGGTCAAGTCCCGGCTGGACCGGGAACAGTCGCTGAGCTTCCTGGAATTCAACTACATGATCCTGCAGGCCTACGACTTCCTGGAGCTGAACCGCCGCCACGGCTGTGTTCTGCAGATGGGCGGGTCGGACCAGTGGGGCAACATCGTCAACGGGATCGACCTGACGCGGCGGGTGGACGACCGGCAGGTCTGGGGCCTGACCTCTCCGCTGCTGACGACCAGCGACGGGCGCAAGATGGGCAAGTCGGCGGGCGGAGCGACCTGGCTGTCGGCGGACATGCTGTCGCCCTATGAGTTCTGGCAGTTCTGGCGCAACACAACCGATGCCGATGTGGGCCGGTTCCTGAAGCTGTACACCGAACTGCCGGTGGACGAATGCGACCGCATGGGCGCGCTGCAGGGGTCCGAGATCAACGAGGCCAAGGTCCGTCTGGCCAACGAAGTGACGACCCTGTTGCATGGCGCCGATGCCGCCGCCAGCGCCGAGGCGACCGCGCGCAGCGTCTTTCAGGACGGCGGCGCGGGCGGCGATCTGGAGGTCGCGGTGCTGCCCGCCGATCAGGCGCAAGGCGTCACCATCGCGCAGGCCCTAGTCCAGTCGGGCATCGTCGCCAGCGGCAAGGAGGTCAAGCGTCTGGTAGCCGAAGGCGGCCTGCGCGCCGACAACGCGCCTGTCACCGATCCGCAGATGCCGTTGGACCAGGCTGCACTGGAGCGCGGCATCAAGATCTCGGTCGGCAAGAAAAAGCATCGGATACTGCGCATCGGCTGAGTTGTCCGCATTGCATGGCTGCCCTGCACCCGCCCTGACCTTGCGTCAGGGCGGTTTCATTTTGATTGGGCAGACAATATCTGACGGTCACGGGAGGAAACGCCCTGATCGGAGAATGACAATGTCGAACCAGACCCAGAAGCCGCTGAGCATCGCGGACCGCAAGCGCAGCCAGCAGGCCGATGCCGCACTGGATCAGATGTACGGATACTATGCCCGCGAAGACGGCACCCGTCCCGTTGTCAGCGAACTGGACGCCCAGAAAGCTGCATAACACCGGAAAGATCGCCGAAAGCAAGGGGCCTAGGTGGCCCCTTTTTTCATGTCCGAAGCGCGAAAGAACCGAGGACATTGCTTCGGAAGCCCGCGCCACGTTGCTTCGTAAATAAAATAGTTCCTGCGCATCGCGATTTCTCTGCAAATTGAAAGTGCGAACTGACGACCCGAAAAGCTGTCAACATGACAACGGCACGTTGAAGATTTTCACTGAGTGACAATCCGATGCCACGACTCCCGCATAATACATCGTCTGGTAAGGTGATTGTTTGCGTCAGGCCCGTACTCAGCTCGGCGTCCCTTAAGGCAAATGGGTCAGCGGTACTAGCTGGATAGCCCGGCTCAAAGGACAATCAGGTCAGCATGAACATCCCAGCAACAGATTGGCAGCAACGTCTGGTCTGCAGTACATACTGGTCGCTCCGGCATTCCATCGTACAAAGACAACGTAACGTGCGCCGTCTCTTTGGAGCACCAGCTTTTGGGTACCCTGCAAGGCGTGGTCTACCTACGTTTTCTGGACCGCCTGACGCTGGAGTTTTCGGCCTTGGTCATGACGGCGGGCTGGTGACGCCGCCGGGAAAGTATAACGCGCTTGGGACATTGTATCCAATGGCGCTGTGGGGTTGATCGTCATTGTAGTTTCTAAGCCAATCCTCCAAGTTTTTGGTCGCGTCCGCAAGGCTCATGAACCAGTGTACGTTCAGGCATTCAGCCCTGAGTTTGCTGTTGAAAGCCTCGATGAAGCCGTTGTCTGTCAGCTTTCCTGGCCGGGAGAAGTCGAACATTACGCCCGGGCATAGGCCCAGGCCTCTAGGCTCCAGTCTCGTTAATTTTCAAAGCCAGAAGATGACAGTTGCGGCGAGAGCGATGGCGGAGAGAAAGCCCTTCGGGCACTTGTCGTGGCAGGTCGCGACGCGGCGCCCGTCCTTGAGCGTGCCGGACATGATCTCGATACGATTGCGCCGCTGGTAGCGGCGTTCGCGTCCGTGACGGCATGCAACTGGTGTTCATGCCACCCTTCGTCCGCCCAATCAGCCTGCCACGCCCCCCTTTTTTCAACCGCAGGCTTGAAGCTGTGCGGTGCGCCTTGAGATAGGTGGCGTCAATCATCACTGTCTTCCGGTCGGCGGCTTCGGAACCTCCATCATCCGGGCGAAAACACCGATGTCGCTCCAGCGCTTCCATCGGTTGTAGAGGGTCTTCGGTGGACCACACTCTGGCGGCGCATCGGACCAACGCAAGCCATTACGATTGATGAAGATTATCCCGCTCAAGACCCGCCGATCATCGACCCGTGGGCGGCCATGGCTCTTTGGAAAGAACGGCCGCAGCCGCGCCATCTGCTCGTCACTCAGCCAAAAAAGATTGCTCAGCATGCCCCCATCAGTTCGGGAGCGTGAAACACGCCGGCAAGGGGGTCGCAACCCGATTAATGGGTCATGACCATAGGCGTCATGGTTCTGATGGTCACGCAGGCCAATGCGGCCCCGTTGGCGGCCTATGTGATGGACGCGCGCACAGGCAAGGCGATCTATCAGCAGAATGCGGACACTAGGCTGCACCCCGCGTCCTTGACCAAGATGATGTCGCTCTACATGACGTTCAGCGCCGTCGAACGCGGCGATGTCCGGCTGGACAGCAAGTTCAAGATTTCCAGAAATGCCGCGAACGAGCCGCCGTCCAAGCTGGGTCTGCGCCCTGGCCAAGAGATCGAGTTGCGGTATCTGATCCGCGCGGCAGCGGTCAAATCGGCCAATGACGTCGCAACAGCGATCGGTGAGAACCTGGCCGGGTCGGAGGAGGCGTTTACCCAGCAGATGACCCAGATGGCGCGCGCGCTCGGCATGAACAACACCCAGTTCCGCAACGCACACGGCCTGACCAGCGAGGGGCATTACTCCACCGCCCATGACATGAGCATTCTGGGGCGGCACCTGTTCTACGATTTTCCGCAATACTACAATCTGTTCTCGCGCCGCTCTGCCGATGCAGGCATTGCGCGGGTCTCGGCCACCAATCGGCGTTTTCTGGATGCCTATGACGGGGCCGACGGGATCAAGACCGGATACACCCGCGCGGCTGGCTTCAATCTGACCGCCTCGGCCCGACGCGGAAACAAGCGGTTGATCGCGACCGTCGTCGGCGGAACCTCCACTGCGCAGCGCAATCAGACTGTTGCCAAGCTGCTGGACGACAACTTTCCCCGCATTCCCGATCGTGTGCGTGAAACCCCTCCGCAAGCTCCCCTGGTTCGGACTGTCTCACGCCGCGCACAGGTGACCGCCAGCTCCGCCGCGACCCGGCCTGAGCCGCACCGGATGGTCCTTCAGGCATCCCAAGCGCCGATTGCCCGTCCGGTCGGTCTCGCAGGCGCGCCTGAAAAAGATGTGAAGTCTCGCTCTGAGTGGCTGACCCTGGGCAGCAGTCCGCGACCTGACAGCCGCGCAGATGTCGGAACGGTCGCAGCGAATACGACCTCCGCTGCAGATATGCAGGCAAAGGGGCGACCTTCGGCGCTGGCCTTGGCCGCATCGTCCCGCCCGGGTGCGAACCCGCGGGCGCAGAGCGCGGTCCTCGCATCGGCGAATGACGGCGACGGCTGATCGCAGGGATCGTCAGAAATCCGCTTTGAGTTTTCTGCTGATCCCCAGGCAGAGCAACGTGATGGCTCCGCACCAAAGCCCCAAAAACAGGCTTTGAGTTGGAAAGTCGATGCCCGCATCGATCAGGACGTCTGTGATGCCGGGCCCGATGGCAGTCGAGATGACCATGATCGTGGTGGCCATAGACCGGATCGCGCCCAGATGCGCAGTGCCATAGAGCACCGGAAACAGCACTCCCCAGAGCGAGCTGGCCATGCCTTGGGCGATGCCCACCACCCCAAGAGCCACATACCAGACCCACACCTCATCGGCAGGCCCGATCAGGGCGACGCCAAGCCCCATGGGCACCACCAAAAGCGGCAATAGGCGCAGAGGACCGAACCGGTCTGCTAGCCAACCCGAGGTGAACGCGGCGATAACAGTGGCCACACCGAACGCGGTAAAGCCTTGGGCCATTTCCGGCAGGGTCCACCCCTTCACGTCCGCGATATGCGCCTGGTGGAAAAAGATGACCGTCGAAATGAAGCCGGGTGTCAGCAACACCGGCAGCAGAGCCGGAAGCAGCCAGTGCCGCGCGGCATCCCGGCGGCGCCATTGGCGGCCCATGAGGCCGGGTCGGGCAATCTGGGCCTGATGTCCCACTGGGTTCCGTCCCTCGGTCAGCAGCAAAAGCAGCAAGGGGATCACGATCAGGCACAGGACGCCGGCGACGACCAACCAAGTGCTGCGCCAGCCGATGCCGCCGATCAGCATCACCACCAGCAGGGGAACGAAGATCTCTCCGGCGGGGTGGCCCAGATTCGTCAGGGACACGGCCTGGCCGCGGCGGGCCTCGAGCCAGCGCCCCATCGCCGTCATCGCCATGTGGCTGAACATTCCCTGCCCGCAGAACCGCAGCAGGAAGAGGGCGACGACCAGAACCGCGACCGATGGAGCCCAGGCAAGAGCGACGGCGGCGACGGCGAACATCAGCGTAACGGCCGGGGCCAGCCGCGACAGGGGCACCGTATCAGCCAGTGAACCGCGCCAGAACATCAGCGCCGCCGCCGACAAGGTGGCAACGGTGTAGAGGCCGCCCCAACTGCCATCCGTCAGACCGTGACGATCCTTGATGAAGTCTGCAAACAGCGAGATGAACCACGTCTGCCCGAACGCCGACGTGAAGGTCAGAAGAAAGCCCGCAGCCAACCACCGCGCATTGTCGCGCACAAACTGGATCATTCTGCCTCTGCCTTCTTTGTCGAATTTGCATGACCTGCAAGAGTGGCTTCTGTCACGGCCTGTCTTGAGAATGCAATTGGCCATGCGATCCTTACTGGCGGCAGGGTCGATCCGTTAGGAACGTCCGGGATGATGCGGCAGCCTATCGGCTCATCCGCCGGATCATCCTCTGATAAACTCTGTATAACAGTCGGACCGTCTCTATCGAGACCCTTCGGTGCAGGGCATTGGACCGCGTATGATCTCAATAGCCGAGTGCCAGAACCGGCGGGTTCTCAAGGTCCGTAGCGATATGCCCCGGCGGCCATGGCCACTTGCGGTCTGGTGCCGTCCGCAGACCGATCTGAAACGCGCAGTGATCCCACCCGTCGTGGCGGCCGCCGCAGATACATCATACATTCTATGAACAAAAAGGAGCCTTGCTTGCCTGGCACGCCACGCATGGTCAAAATCGTCTACGTCACCGACCGCACCTTTCTGAAACCAACCCTCGTGTTCATCTGGAGCCTGCTGCAGCACCTCCAGGGACCTGCCGAACTGCACCTCTGGGGCGATGGCCTCACGCCTGAAGACTGGGCGAATGTCGAGGCGGTCACTGCCGGACACACGGATCTTACTCTGGTCTGCAAGGATATCGGCGACGGATACCTGGAAGGCGCACACGGACCGACGGATTACATCTCTGCGGCTACGATGGGCCGCCTGTTCATCCCGCGGCTGATCGACGGCTATGTCCTCTATATCGACGGCGATACGCTGGTCACGGGCGACGTTAGCCCCTTGTTCCAGGTTGATCTGAAAGACGCCTATGCTGGCGCGGTTCGTGATTATCACATCACGCATTGGCTTTTCGAGCCGGAAAAAACGACGGTGGACAGGGCTGCACGGCTGATGGAGATACGGCAGTTCATGGATCCGGCGCGTGTCGAGGACTATTTCAACGCGGGCATCCTTCTCCTGAATTGCGATGCGCTTCGGGCGCATCCCGCTCTGTTGGCACGGATAGAAGACGTCATCGCGGCATCAGCCTGCACGCATGGAGATCAGGATCACCTGAATGCCCTGTTCGCGACCGATTTGCTGCAACTCGATCCGGCGTGGAACGCCTCTTGGGGGCGCATCCGCCGGCACCGGGAGCTTATCACCCGATCCGGATTGGCCATTGAAGGAGCGGTCCCGGGTCGCCCTGTCATTCTGCATTATCATGGCCCGAAAAAACCGTGGCGCGACCGTCGATGGGACGTCTGGTCGTCGCGCGGCCGTGCAACGCTGCTTTATCGGCGTGCCATGCAACACTTTGTGCGGCAGTATCCCCACCTGAAGCCACACTGATGACTGTTGGAATGGGTCGCCACCCTGCAGGAGCAGATTATTCCGGGAGTTCTACTGACATGTCCGAGCACCATCAGACTAAGGTCGAGTCGAACCAACGCGCGCTTCTGGTCGGACATTTCTCGACCGTCGGCGACGTGGAGGTCCTGCGACAGACGGAACGTCAGTTGCAGGAATTGGGGATGGCCTATGACGTCACGCCCTATACTGACGCTCGGCAGTCGGTCGACAGCACCTGGCTGAACCGCTTTACCCTTGACCCCGCGCGTTACACACACCTCTTCGTCATATGTGGTCCGTTTACCCCGGCTATGGCCGTGCAACACGAAAGCATCTTCGGTCGCTTCAAGCACTGCGTGCATGTTGGCGTGAACCTGACGATGGTCGAACCATTATCCGCCTTCAACCCGTTCGAGGTCCTGCTGGAGCGGGACAGCGACAGAACCGTGCGCGCCGACCTGAGTTTCCGCGAGGCGCCGGCCCGCATTGCCGTTGTCGGCCTGTGCCTGACCGGATTCCAGCGAGAGTATGGCGATCGCCACCGGGGCGCATTGGCCGAGGAAAAACTGCGCCGGCTTATCGAGAAATCGGGCGTGGCGGTCATCGAGATGGACACGTCCGTTCCGGCTGCCACGAACCGGTTCGGCCTGTCGAACGCGGCGCAGTTCGAATCCATCTGCAGTCGGCTGGACGTCATGCTGACCACACGGCTGCACGGCATGGTGCTAGCCCTGAAAAACGGTATCCCGACCATCGCAATCGATCCTGTTTCCGGCGGCGACAAGGTGACCAGCCAAGCGCATAAGCTGGGGTGGCACGCGGTATTCGATCCGGATCAGGTCACCGATACAAAACTGCAATCGACGCTCGAGTGGTGCCTGTCGGAAACTGGACGGGCAGACGCACGGCTCGTGCGCGACAGGGCCATCGCATCATTGGACGGCTTCGACGATGAATTTGCTGCTGCGCTTGAGGCTCGTCCCGATCCCGGTCTGCGCCATGACCTGATACCGAAAGTCGGGCGAGTGCGCGCCCTGCGAAAGCGGTTCAAGGCGTGGAAGCGGCGCAGACGGGCGCGGAGTGGCAGGTGAGAAGTCACTTGTCTGGCAGGTTGGCCCTTCATCAAGAAGTATAGCCGGTTTGCCTCGGTAGTTTCTGCTCAGCCTTGTCTGAACGGCGACTATCGGTCGACAACCTGTGCTGCACCTGCATTCGCTGCGGTAGTTATGACCGACGGATATGGGCTCTTCACGTCGATGCTGCCTGGCAGTCCAGAGGCTGCTTTTCAGAGATATGGTGATCGCGGGCACCGCGATCGCTGATCCAGTGGACAGCCGCGCCTCCGCTTCACTCTGGCACGGCTGACGATCTTTCATTTCTTTTTCCGCCTGCCATCCGGCCGGCGATCTGAACACGGGCTCTGGTGCCGCTGCGCGTCAGCCTCCACGGAGAAATCCGGTTCCTCCCACGCGCGAGGCGCGCGGGTCCCTCCCAATTTCACCGCTCCGGCCCCGTGTTCAGATCACCGTCCGGCCGCAGGTCGGGCTGCGCCCACCCTGCCTTGCCCTTCGGATGACATGAGGTCATCCAAAGCGAAAAGCAGAGATAGCTTCGCCACTGGCGGAACAGGAAGGAGCGCGCGGAGATATGGGGCCACCAAAAAGGCAAAGCCGTGACGAAAACGGCAATTTTGCCTAGTGTTCACAAAAAAGGAAAAATGGTGCACCCGGAGCGATTCGAACGCCCGACCCCCAGATTCGTAGTCTGGTGCTCTATCCAGCTGAGCTACGGGTGCAACATGCGGTGGGAATTAGCGGCCACGCCGGGGGGATGCAAGGGCGAAAAGACAAAAAGATGACTCCTTTTTGGCAAATCGTCCTTCAGCGCGCCGCAGCATCGGCGCGGGCCGACAGATCGGCCATCCCGCGGGGGATGTGGATGCAGAACTGGCTGCCCTCGGCATCGCTGCGCAGCAGGATCAGCCGGCCCCCGTGCCCACGCACCAGATCGGCCGCGATCGTCAGACCCAAACCCGTGCCCCCGCGGCGCGTGCTGCCTGTGAAGGGCTTGAACAGGTATTCGCGCGCCTTGTCCGGCAGGCCCGGTCCCGAATCGCACACCTTGATCCACCAATCGCTCTCTGCCTCGCCGGCGCCGATCTCGACCGTGCCGGGGCCGCCGGTCGCCTCGATCGCCTGGCGGGCATTGCGGGCCAGGTTGGCCAGCACGCGGTACAGCTGGTCGCGATCGGCGCGGATCACCAGGCTGGGGGGAATGTCGGTCAGGAACTCGACCCGCCCTGCCGCCTCCCCTGCCAGGGTTTCGGCCTCGATCACCTCGGCAGCCAGCTGCGCCAGGTTGAAGCGTGACAGCGTCGGCGCAGGCTCCTCGGCCTTGCCGAAGGCCAGCGTCGTCTCGCACAGGTTCACGGCGCGGGTGATCGAATTGACCAGCTTGGGCGCGGCTCGGCGCACCTTGGGGTCGGCGCTGTCCTCCAGACGGTCGGCAAAGATCTGCGCCGTGGTCAGGATGTTGCGCAGGTCGTGGCTGATCTTTGCGATCGCCTGGCCCAGCTGTGCCATCCGCTCCTTCTGCTTGAGGGAGGACGTCACGGTCTGCTGCATCGACTGCAGGGCGGTCTCGGCCTCGCGGAGTTCCGCCAGGCGCGCGTCGGGGATGATGATGTGGCGGCTGTCCTCGGGCGCGCTGGCATAGGCGGACATGTGGGTGATCACGCGGCGGATCGGCACGAGGATCATCCGTTGCGCGGCTGTGAACAGCAGGACCGCCGTCAGGATCGAGAACGCGGCCGATACCGCCAGCAGGCGCAGGCCGTAGTCGATCATCGCCTGACGCAGCGGCGCGGTCTCCATGGTGATCTCGATCAGCTGGCCCGCCTGGTTCACCGGTGCGCCGATGACGCGGATCACGCGATTCTGTCGGTCGGCCAACGCCCGCAGCGAATCGCCGATCGTGTGCAGCACACCTTCGGACCGCAGATCATACGTCGCGGCGATCGGGCCCGGGATGGGCGACGACAGGACCAACTGGCGCACGTCGTTGCGCCGCAGCACGACGTTGAAGACGCCGGCCGTCTGCAGCAGCTCGGCCTCCAGATCCAGAGCGATCGATTCGTCGGTGGCCAGCAGGGCCAGACTGGCGATCTGCGCCCTTTCCAGCCGGCTCTCCAGATAGTCCAGCCGGAAGCCCGCCAAGGATGGCAGCAGGATGAACAGCTCTGCCAAGATGACGAACATGGTTGTCAGCGCGGCGAATCGGCCAGAGATCGTGTTCAGTCGCATCGTGTCCGGGTTATGGTGTCGCGGGCCGGACTTGTCAGCCAAGCGATTGCGGGTTTGCACATCAAACGAATGTGATCGTGACCCGGTTCCCGGACCGATTGGCCCGTGATTTACCGGTTTAGATGGTTGACGTGGGCCTGCGGGTCCACTATCCAGCGGGCTTCGAACAACCGGCGTCGTGGCGCAGGGCAGTCTTCTGCAATCTGCCCCGTCCCGATCCGCCCCGCAAGAACCGACCCGGAGACTGATCATGAAGCGCACCTTCCAACCGTCGAACCTCGTTCGTGCGCGCCGTCACGGCTTCCGCGCCCGCATGGCCACCAAAGGCGGCCGTCTGGTGCTGAACCGCCGCCGCGCCAAGGGCCGCAAGCGTCTGTCGGCCTGATCATTCGTGATCCTGCCGGCGGTCACGACCGCCACGTAAAGGCTTTCGACATGCCGCCTCTGCCCCATCCTGCTGAAGTTCAGCCCAAGGATGTCGGCACGGCGGCATTTCGCATGCCGCCCGTCCTGCAGAAACGCGCCGATTTCCTGGCCGCTGCCCGTGCGCGGCGTCAGGGAATGCCGGGCTTCCTGTTGCAAGCCCGCAGGCGGGACGATGACGGCCCGGCACGGATCGGTTTCACCTGCTCCAAGAAGATCGGCAATGCCGTAGCCCGCAATCGCGCCAAGCGGCGCCTGCGCGAGGTCGCCCGCCTTGGGTTGGGCTATCTGGGCCACGCCGGATGGGACTATGTCTTGGTCGGTCGCCCCGAAGCGACCATCGCCCGAGCCTTTGCCGATCTGCAGGGCGATTTCGCCCGCGCCATGGCCAAGATCCACGCATGAGCCCGCTGGCGCGCCTTGTCGCGCTGCCGGTGCGCGGCTATCGGCTGCTGGTCTCTCCTTGGGTCGGGCATGGCTGTCGGTTCCAACCGACCTGTTCGGCCTATGCGCTGGATGCGCTGGCCCGCCACGGCGCCCTGCGCGGCAGCTGGCTGGCCCTGCGGCGCATCGGGCGCTGTCATCCCTGGGGCGGGCACGGCTATGACCCGGTGCCCGGCGCCGATCCCGACCATGAAAGGGCCCGCGATGCTGGACGACGCTGACACCACCGAGATTCACCCCCTGTTCGCGGGCGCCCCCCAGGGGACCGAGTTCCGCAAGCTGCGCAAGCGGCTGGTCCGCGAGACCCGCGCCGCGATCGAGGATTACGCGATGGTCCGCCCCGGCGACCGTTGGCTGGTGTGCCTGTCGGGCGGCAAGGACAGCTATACCCTGCTGGCGATCCTGCACGAGCTGCAGTGGCGCGGGCTGCTGCCGGTCGAGCTGCTGGCCTGCAACCTTGACCAGGGACAGCCCAACTTTCCGGCCACGGTGCTGCCCGAGTTCCTCAAGGCGCGCGGCGTGCCGCACCGGATCGAATACCAGGACACCTATTCCATCGTGAAGGAGAAGGTCCCGGCCGGCCGCACCTATTGCGCGCTGTGTTCGCGTCTGCGCCGAGGCAACCTGTACCGCATCGCGCGCGAGGAGGGCTGTTCCGCCGTCGTGTTGGGCCATCACCGCGACGACATGCTGGAGACGTTCTTCATGAACCTGTTCCATGGCGGCCGCCTGGCCACCATGCCGCCGAAGCTGCTGAACGAGGATGGCGACCTGACCGTCCTGCGCCCGCTGGCCTATGTGGCCGAGGACGATTGCGACCGCTTTTCGCGGGCGATGAACTATCCCATCATCCCCTGCGATCTGTGCGGAAGCCAGGAGGGGCTGCAGCGCGTCCAGGTTAAACGCATGCTGGACGAATGGGAGGCGCGGACGCCCGGGCGACGGCAGGTGATGTTCCGGTCGCTGATGAATGTCCGGCCGTCGCACCTGCTGGATACTGAACTATTCGATTTTTCCGCGATTTTCCCGCCCGAACAGGGTGATAAGCCCGCCCTTCCGCCGATCCTGCGCGATCTGGCCGGGGAACATTAACGGTACGACAAGCAATTTGATCTATTCCTGACCCCGGTGATTCCGTGAAAGGTCCGGTATGTCAAAGAATGCGAACCGCTTGTTCTCGCCCCTCCGCAGGCTGCTTGGCGGCGCCAAGCGGGGTCAGGACCTGTCCCGCAGCCTGCTGCTGATGCGGCTGGAGAACACCGAAGCCCTGGGCAACATCCTGGACAAGGCCGCGATGGGGCATCTTATGGTGCAGCTGTCGATGACCCTGGGTGGCGCGGTGCGTCCCTATGATCCGGTGCAGGTGCTGGCGCCGGGCCTGTTCGCCTTCGTGCTGCGCGACCGGACCGACCGCGACGCGCTGCAGGTCGCGCGCAGGCTGCACCAGCAGGGACAGACGCCCGTCGCCCTGTCGGGCCAGCAGGTCACCCCGGTGATGACCGGCGTTCTGATCCATGCAACGACCCCCGACCTGCCCTCGATCACCGCGCTGGTCGACAATGCCCGCCAGCGGATGAACCTGGTCGAGGATTGCGCCCTGGGCCAGCTGCGCCTCTATCCCTACGACCCTGCCCTGTCCGGGCCGGGGCTGATCGCGACCGTCAGCGACGCGGTGGTCGCGGCGCAGATGGAGGCATGGTTCCAGCCGCAGGTGTGCTGCAATTCCGGCCAGATCACCGGGTTCGAGGCACTGGCCCGCTGGAACCACCCGACCCGCGGCATCCTTGCCCCGGGGGTGTTCCTGCCGCACATGTCGCCTGCCGATCACAACACCCTGACGCTGTTCATGCTGGCGCAGTCCATGGCCGCGCTGAAGACCTGGGACAAGGCCGGGTTCGACGTGCCGACCGTGTCGATCAACATCTCGAACTGCGAACTGTCGGACCGCGGTTTTGCCGACTGCCTGCTGTGGGAGCTGGATCGCCACGAGATCTCTCCACGCCGCCTGGTGGTCGAGGTGCTGGAAAGCGTCGGTCCCGTCACCAGCAGCGGAGAGACCCGCGAGAACCTGCGCAAGCTGGCCGAGGCCGGCTGCCAGATCGACCTAGACGATTTCGGCACTGGCTATGCCAGCCTGGACGCGATCCGACAGTTCGGCATCAATCGCATCAAGATCGACCGCAGCTTTGTCACTGCCTGCGACATCGACAACGGCCAGCAGCGGATGATCCTGGCGATCCTGGCCCTGGCCGAGCGGTTGGGCATCGCGGCCCTGGCCGAAGGGGTTGAAACCCGCGAGGAATATGCGTTCCTAGCGCAGATGGGCTGCGACGAAGTCCAGGGCTATGCCATCGCCCGGCCCATGCCGCTGACGAAAAGTCTCGACTTCCTGGCCGGCCACGCGGACGCCGCGGCGCGCCTTCCCACGATCGGCCTGCGCGGCTGACACCCGCCCCATGGACCCGCGCCCCGCGGTCGCACGCGCGGGGCGTTTCGGCGAATTCCCTTGCATTCCTGCGTCAAATGGCAAATCCGCTTGACCTTTGGGGGTGCGTTCTGTTGAACCGCCCAGACTGACGCGATGACGGTGGTGACGGAATGGAAGACAACAACCGCAATTTGATCCTGGCAACGGTCCTGTCGTTTCTGGTGATCCTGGTATGGTATACGGTCTTCGCCCCCGAACCCGTCTCCGACCAGCCCTCGGGGCAGCCGCTGACGGAACAGGTCGTGGGCGACCAGCCGCTGGCCACCCCCGGAACGGGAGCGGCCACGACGGCCCCCGCCGACCTGGCGGCCGAGCCGGATGCCGCAGAACCCGCCGGCCGGGTCGCGATCCAGTCGTCGGCGCTGTCGGGGTCCATCTCGCTGGCCGGCGGTCGCATCGACGACCTTTTGCTGACGCGCTATCAGGAAACCCGCGACGAGGGGTCTCCGGACGTGCGGCTGCTGACGCCGTCCAGCGCGACGGCCGATGACAGCATTCCCGTCGACAGCGCCCAGTACAAACCCTATTACGCCGTCTATGGCTGGACCCCCGGTCCGGGCGTGGATGCAAGCCTGGTTCCGAACCCCGCGACCGTCTGGACGCTGGAATCGGGCGAGACGCTGTCCCCCGGTCAGCCGGTGACGCTGGCATGGGACAACGGCGCGGGCCAGATCTTCCGCCGGACCTTCGCGCTGGACGACAACTACCTGTTCACCGTCGGCCAGAGCCTGCAGAACAACGGCGATGCCGCGTTCTCGGCCGCGCCCTACGGCATCATCGCGCGCCATGGCCGCCCCGACACCCAGAACAACTTCATCCTGCACGAGGGCGTTGTCGGCATGGTCGACGGCACCCTGGTCGAGATGAAATACGACGACGTCGCCGAACTGGACCCGATCGACCGCGAAGGCCGGGCCGAGGTCTATAACGTCACCGGCAACGGCTGGATCGGCTTCACCGACAAGTACTGGATGTCCTCGCTGGCCCCCGCGCCCGGCCAGGCCTTCACCGCGGTCGTGAAATACGCCGACGGCGCCGACATCTATCAGACCGAGGCCCGCTTCCCGATGCAGACCGTGGAGCCCGGCACCCAGCTGAGCGCGGACAGCTACCTGTTCGCCGGCGCCAAGGTCTGGGAGGTCATCCGCGGCTATGAGGAGACCCCCGGCATCCAGCGCTTCGTCGATTCGATCGACTGGGGCTGGTTCTACTTCCTGACCAAGCCGATCTTCCAGCTGCTGCACTGGCTGCACGGCATAATCGGCAACATGGGCTGGGCGATCATCGCGCTAACCTTCGTGCTGAAGACGCTGGTCTTCCCGCTGGCCCGCAAGTCCTACATCTCGATGGCGAAGATGAAGGAACTGCAGCCGCAGATGGAGGAGATCAAGAACCGCACCGGCGACGACCGGATGAAGTTTCAGAAGGAAGTGATGGAGCTGTATAAGCGGGAAAAGGTGAACCCGGCCGCGGGCTGCCTGCCGATCCTGCTGCAGATCCCGATCTTCTTCTCGCTCTATAAGGTGATCTTCGTCACCATCGAACTGCGCCATGCGCCGTGGTTCGGCTGGATCCAGGATCTGTCCGCGCCCGACCCGTCCAGCCTGCTGAACCTCTATGGCCTGCTGCCGTACGGCGTGCCGGCGCAGGGGACGCTGCTGCACTCGGTCACGCTGCCCGCGCTGGCGATCGCCCTGGGCATCAGCATGTGGATGCAGCAGCGTCTGAACCCGGCCCCCACGGACGCCGCGCAGAAGATGATCTTTGCTTGGATGCCGTGGATCTTCATGTTCATGCTGGGCGGCTTCGCCTCGGGTCTGGTGCTGTACTGGATCACCAACAACGTGATCACGATCCTGCAGCAGTACACGATCATGTCGATGCACGGGCACCGTCCGGACCTGTTCGGCAACATCAAGTCGTCGATGCCCACGCGCAAGCGTCCCGGCAACAAGCCCGGCGCAGGAAAGTGACCGCGCATCTGGCCCTGATCCGCCGCCATCCGATCAAGTCGGTCGGCGGAGAGGGGCTGGAGCAGGTCACCCTGCAGGCCGGCCATCGCCTGCCCGGCGATCGTGAATGGGCGGTGCTGACAGAGGCGGGGGAACGCCACGCTTTGGCCCACCAGACCGACGGGCAGCCGGATCGCTGGCTGCCCAAATCCTGCTTCCTGCGCGGCGTCGTCTCGGCCGATCTGCAGGCCATCGTTGGCGGGTGGCGGGACGGCATGCTGCACCTGTCCCATCCGCGGGCTGGCACGCTGGTGCTGGACCCCGCCACGCGGGGACAGCAGTTGATCGACTGGTTGCGCCCGCTTTGGCCGACCGATGCCCCTGCCCCCACCCGGCTGGTGCATGGTGCGGCCGTCTGGACCGACCAGAAGCGGCCCCTTTTGTCCATCCTGTCCCTGTCCAGCCTGGCCCATCTGGAGGCCCAATGCGGCCAGGCCCTCGGCACGCATCGGTGGCGCGGCAACCTGTGGGTCGATGGCTGGGCGCCCCTTGCGGAACGCGACCTGATCGGCCGCACCATCCGCATCGGCGCGGCAGAACTGCGGGTGACCGACCATGTCGGCCGCTGCGACGCCACCAGCGCTGATACCGACAGCGGGACGCGCGACATCGACATGGTCCAGACGCTGGACCGGCTTTACGGCCACACCGATTTCGGCATCTTCGCCGAGGTTGTCACCGGCGGTCCGGTCCGCCTGCAAGATCAGGTCCACGCATGAAAGTCGCCTTTCCCACCGCCCCCGATCCCGAAGCCTCCAAGGCAGAGCAGGCTCGCCTGCTGTTTGCGGGGCCGGTCGATTTCGTCAAGGGCGTCGTCCACATGGACGGCCTGCCGCCACCGAACCGTCCCGAAGTCTGCTTTGCGGGCCGATCGAACGTGGGCAAGTCCAGCCTGATCAACGCGCTGACCGGCCGCAAGGGGCTGGCCCGCGCGTCGAACACGCCGGGCCGCACGCAAGAGATCAACTATTTCGCCTTGGGCGAGCACTCCTATCTGGTCGACCTTCCGGGTTATGGCTTTGCCAAGGCCCCCGTCGCCGTCGTCGCGAAATGGCAGGCGCTGCTGAAATCCTATCTGGCCGGGCGTCAGACCCTGCGCCGCGCGTTCTGCCTGATCGATTCGCGCCATGGCGTGAAGGATGTCGACCACGAGATCATGACCCTGCTGGACCGGTCCGCGGTGCCGTTCCAGGTGGTGATGACCAAGACCGACAAGCTGGGCCCGAACGCCCTGGCCCCGGTCCTGGACCAGGTGCGCGAAGCGTTGCAGAAACACCCTGCCGCCTATCCGGAACTGGTCGTCACCAGCTCCGAAAAGAACCAGGGCATCGCCACGCTGCGCGCGATCATCGCCGGGCTGGACTGATCGGCGCATGCGTCCTAGGGTCCGCCCCGTCAGATCGGGGCCCCAAGGATGAGAACACAGAACATGAACCGTGACTGGATCGCCACCGCACGCACCCTATCCGAAGCCCTGCCCTACCTGCAGCGCTATTCCGGGGCGGTCGTCGTGGTCAAGTTCGGCGGAAACGCCATGGGCGACGACGAGGCGATGGCCGAATTCGCCCGCGACGTCGTGCTGATGAAGCAGGTCGGCATGAACCCGGTCGTCTGCCATGGCGGCGGGCCGATGATCAACGACCTGCTGGGTCGCCTTGGCATCGAGAGCCGCTTTGTCCGCGGCAAGCGCGTCACCACCAAGGAGACCGTCGAGGTTGTCGAGATGGTGCTGTCCGGCTTGGTCAACAAGCGCATCGTCCAGGCGATCAATGACGCAGGGGGCCGCGCGGTCGGCATCTCGGGCAAGGACGACGACATGATGGTGTGCGAGGCCGACGACCCGGAACTGGGTTTCGTCGGTCGCCCGGTCGAGATGAACGTCCAGATCATTCGCGACCTGTATACCGCCGGGATGATCCCGGTCATCGCCCCCGTCGCCACCGGCATGGAGGATAACGAGACCTTCAACGTCAACGGCGACACCGCGGCGGGGGCCATCGCCGGCGCGCTCAAGGCCGACCGCCTGCTGCTTTTGACCGATGTCGCGGGCGTCAAGGACGCGACCGGCCAGGTGGTCACGCAGCTGCATCCCGACCAGGTCCGCGCGATGATCGCCGACGGCCAGATCGCCGGCGGCATGATCCCCAAGACCGAGACCGCGCTGAAGGCGTTGGACGACGGGGTGCGTGCGGTGGTGATCCTGGACGGACGCGTGCCCAACGCCTGCCTGCTGGAGCTGTTCACCGAACACGGCGCCGGATCGCTGATCCGGACCACCGAACCGCGCGTGACCCCGCGCGGCCTGCGTCAGGTCGCCAGCAGCCTGTAATCGGGGCGCTGGCGAAGGGCGCTTGCCCCTTCGCCAGCGCCTGTGGCAGGCTGCCGAAACCGACAGCATGGCACAAAGAGGCAGCATTTTCATGACCCCACTTGGACACAGACGCCTGATCCTGACGCGTCATGCGAAATCGGCCTGGGACGATCCCACCCTGGACGATCACGACCGGCCGCTGAACGACCGCGGTCGCCGGTCCGCGCGCGCCTTGGGCGACTGGCTGGCCAGCCGCGGGTATGAACCCGAGGAGGTCCTGTGTTCGTCCTCGGCCCGCACGCAGGAAACCTGGGCCGTCATCGCCGGTGCTCCCCTCGAGGTACGGCCGCTGATGCGGATCGAGCCGGGCCTGTATCAAGCCGGCGCGGAAAAGATGATGGCGGTGCTGAAGACGGCGACGATGCCGACGGTGATGATGCTGGGCCACAACCCGGGCATTTCGGAATTCGCATCGATGCTGCCCGCGCGCCTGCCGATGGACCCGGATTTCCGCCGCTATCCGACCGGCGCGACGCTGGTGGTGGATTTCCAGATCGACAGCTGGGCCGACCTGCAGAAGGGTCAGGGCAGCGTGATGGATTTCGTGCGCCTAGACGGGCGCATCTGAGGATGTCCGGCGGGGGCGCGGCGCCCCCGCCGTCGATCAGTGACCCAGGATCTGGCTGAGAAACAGCTTGGTCCGCTCGGATTTCGGGTTGTTGAAGAAGTCGGTGGGATTGTTCTGCTCGACGATCTGACCCTGATCCATGAAGATCACCCGGTTCGCCACCGCCTGCGCAAAGCCCATTTCGTGGGTGACGCAGATCATGGTCATCCCCTCCTCGGCCAGCTCGATCATGGTGTCCAGGACCTCCTTGATCATCTCGGGGTCCAGGGCGCTGGTCGGCTCGTCGAACAGCATGATCTTGGGCTGCATGCACAGCGACCGGGCGATGGCCACGCGCTGCTGCTGGCCGCCCGACAGCTGGCCCGGATATTTTCCGGCCTGTTCGGGGATCTTGACCTTTTCCAGGAACCGCATCGCGGTCGCCTCGGCCTGCTTGCGCGGCACCTTGCGCACCCATATGGGCGCCAGGGTGCAGTTCTCCAGCACGGTCAGGTGCGGAAACAGGTTGAAGTGCTGAAAGACCATGCCGACTTCGGAACGGACCTTGTCGATGTTCTTGATGTCGCTGGTCAGTTCGACCCCGTCGACGACGATATGGCCCGCCTGATGCTCCTCCAGCCGGTTGATGCAGCGGATCAGGGTCGATTTCCCCGACCCCGACGGACCGGCGATGACGATCCGTTCCCCCTTGTGCACGGTCAGGTCGATGTCGCGCAGGACGTGGAACGTGCCGTACCACTTGTTCATGTTGCGGATGTCGATGGCGACCTCGTCGCTGACGGTCATCTGGCTGCGGTCGATGCGGCGTTCGATGTGTTCCATAACCAGGGTCCTTACCTGTGGTCGCGTTGCAGGCGGCGTTCCAGATACATCGAGTATCGCGACATGCCGAAGCAGATGAGAAAGAAGATGGCGCCGACGAAAATGAACGGCTCCCAGTAGATGCCCTTCCATTCGACATTGGCGCGCACCGCGTCCGACATGGATTTCAGCGGATCATAGAGCCCCACGAAGGTCACCAACGTCGTGTCCTTGAACATGCCGATGAAGGTCGACACGATCCCCGGGATCGAGATCTTCAGCGCCTGCGGCAGCACGATCAGGCGCTGCGCCTTCCAGTAGTCCAGGCCCAGGGCATCGGCGGCCTCGTACTGCCCCTTGGGCAGCGCGGCCAGACCGCCGCGGATCACCTCGGCCATGTAGGCGGCGGCGAAGATCGTCACCATGATGATGACGCGCAGGATGATGTCGAAATTGGTGCCCGGGGGCAGGAAGTAGTTCAGCAGCAGCGAAGCCACGAACAGCAGCGTGATCAGCGGCACGCCGCGGATGAATTCGATGAAGATCACCGCCAGCGACTTGATCAGGAACATGTCCGACTGACGCGCCAGCGCCAGAACGATGCCCAGGGGCAGCGACAGCGCGATGCCCGCCACGCCGATGGTCAGCGACAGCAGGAAGCCGCCGAAACGGTCCGACCGCACCGCGTCGATCGACAGCGGAAGCAGCGCCTCGGCATCGCGGGCCGCGTCGCCTGCCAGCACCAGCCAGAACAACACCGTCACCAGGATCGCCACGACCGTCGCCAGCATCGGAGAGACGCGCGACAGCGCCCGCCAGGCAAGCCAGCCCAACAGGGGCCCGACCAGCACGAAGATCGGCCCCCAGAGGGTGCCGCCCCACAGGAACCATACGCCCAGCAGCGGATAGACCAGCGAGAAGGGCAGCATCCAGCTGATGTTGCGCTCTGATGCGACCAGTCCCGCGACAAGCACCGCGGCCGCGAAGATCAGCCAGCCCGCCGGTGCGCCCAGCACGACCATCGCCCACAGCGTGACGACGGCGGTGATGCCCAGCACCACGCGGCGGATCGACAGCGAGGCCGAGAACAGCACCGGCGCCAGCGCGACCATCAGCAGGCCGAAGGTCATCGTGGGCCGCCAGTACAGCTCGACCGGGTAGAAGCCGAAGACGTACTGGTTCCAGCGTTCGCGGATCACCGCGAAACAGGCGCCGCGGGCGTCCTCGCCCCAGGTGGCCGCGATGATCGCGCGGCATTCGTTCAGGCTGGAGGCGTTCCAGACCGAATGGGCGAACCAGTCCCAGAAGGTCGAGACCAGGAACCAGATGATCAGCGCCCCCAGAAGGGTCAGCACCGTGTTGACCGGCCCCGAGAAGAGGTTCGTCCGCAGCCAGCGGATCGCCCCCAATTCGCGGACCGGCGGCGCGGCCGAGGGCAGCATGGTATCCCGCACGAAGGGCACGGTCTGGGCGTGGGTGTCGCTCATCTCACCGCTCCTTCAGTTTGACGCGGGCGTTGAAGACGTTCATCCCCGCGGAAATGATCAGGCTGAGGACCAGATAGGTCAGCATCATCAGCACGATGGCCTCCAGCTCGCGGCCGGTCTGGTTCAGCGTCGTCCCCCCCAGGGTGCCGCGCAGGTCCATGTAGCCCACGGCAATCGCCAGCGAACTGTTCTTGGTCAGGTTCAGGTACTGAGAGATCAGCGGCGGAATGATCACGCGCAGCGCCTGCGGCAGGATCACCAGGCTCATGGTGCGGTTCGGGCGCAGGCCCAGGGCGAATGCCGCCTCGGACTGGCCGCGGCTGACGGCCAGGATGCCGGCGCGCACGATCTCGGCGATGAAGGCGGCGGTGTACAGCGTCAGCGCCAGCCACAGCGCGACCAGCGAGTTCGACACGTTCAGCCCGCCGGTGAAGTTGAAGCCCCGCAGCGTGGGCGGCTCCAGATGCAGGCCGAAATACCAGATCAGCAGCAGCGACGGCACGATCATCACCGCCAGCGACATCCACCAGGTGGTGGGCCGGCTGCCGGTGAGGTCCTGCACGTCCTGCGCCCAGGACGCGATCATGCGGCGTGCGAACCACCCCCCGACCAGCACCACGACAAAGGCGATGGTGGCCCAGTTGAAGGTGATGCGCGCGCCCAGGTCCAGGCTGCCCGGATCGTTCGTCATCGCCAGCGTGGGCAGCGCGGTATAGCGGTTCGTCAGCGCCACGTGGTCAAAGAGGATCATCCCCGATGTCGCGGCCTCGCCCCGGAAGGCGTTGGGCGGCGGCAGGATCTCGGTGAAGATCGCATAGACGATCAGGATCCACAGCAGCAGCGGCATGTTGCGGAAGATCTCGACGAAGACGGTCATCAGCCGGGCGAACAGCCAGTTCTTGGACAGCCGCGACACGCCCACGATCACGCCCAGGACCGTCGCCGCGATGCAGCCCAGCACCGCCACGATCAGCGTGTTCAGCAGGCCCACGACCGATGCGCGCAGGTGCGAATCGTCGGCGGTATAGGGGATCGGCGTCTGCGGGATATCATAGCCCGCGCGCTGGAACAGGAACCCGAAATCAAAGCTCTTGCCCATCAGGGCCAGGTTGCGGATCGTGTTGTCGACCAGCCACCATGCTGCGGCCATGACCAGAATGAACACGATGACCTGAAATGTCAGGGACCGATACCGCTGGTCGTTGACCAGCATTCTCAGCCGGAACGGCGGCGTCGCCGTTGCCCGGATGTCCGTCATCTTTCTTACCCCTGTCGCCTGCCATCGGCTTTGCGCCGTTTTTCGCTTGGGCAGGATTATCGTTGATGGAGGGTCGGGGCCGGGCCCGTCATGGGTCCGACCCCTGGTCGTGTCAGCCGATCAGCGGAACGGCGGTGCGTAGAGCAGGCCGCCCTGGGTCCATTGCGCGTTCAGGCCGCGGGCCAGGCCGATCGGGGTCTGCTCGCCGATGTTGGCGGCAAAGATCTCGCCATAGTTGCCGCCCGCCAGGATGGCGCGACGTGCCCATTCGGCGTCCAGGCCCATCATCGCGCCCAGCTCGTCCGTGGTGCCCAGAAGGCGCTGGACTTCGGGGTTCTCGGACGACCGGACCAGCTCCTCGATGTTGCGCGAGGTCACGCCGTATTCCTCGGCGGCGATCAGCGCGTTCAGGGTCCAGCGGGCGATGTCGCCCCAGTTGCTGTCGCCATGGCGCACGGCCGGCCCAAGCGGTTCCTTGGAGATGATCTCGGGCAGGATGATGTGGGTTTCCGGGTCGGCAAAGGCCGCACGGGTGGCCGCAAGGCCCGACGCGTCGGTGGTATACGCGTCGCAGGCGCCGGCCATGTACTGCTGCTCGCCCTCGGCATTGCTGTCGATGTTGACGGGCGTGTAGGTCATGTTGTTGGCGCGGAAATAGTCGGCCAGGTTCAGCTCGGTCGTGGTGCCGGTCTGAATGCAGATCGTCGCGCCGTCCAGTTCCTTGGCCGAGGTCACGCCCAGATCGGACCGGACCATGAAGCCCTGACCGTCGTAATAGTTCACCCCGATGAAATCCAGCTTCAGGTCGGTGTCGCGCGAATAGGTCCAGGTCGAGTTGCGGGCCAGGACGTCCACCTCGCCCGACGACAGCGCGGTAAAGCGCGTCTGGCCGGTGGTCGGCACGAACTTGACCTTGGCGGGATCGCCCAGGACGGCTGCGGCCAGCGCGCGGCAGAACGCGACGTCAAAGCCGGTCCAGTTACCGCTGGCGTCGGGCGCCGCGAATCCGACCAGGCCGGTGTTGACGCCGCAGTTCAGCTCGCCGCGCTCCTTGACCTGGGCCAGCGTCGACCCCTCCTGGGCCATGCCCATGCCTGCCAGCAGGGTCGCCGCGGCCGCCGTCCCCAGGAAAACCGATTTTTTCATAGTTACCTCTGTGTTGGAGCGCCCGCGGCCGATCGGTCCGCGAACGCTGATGCGGACCCTTCGGGGGGTCCTTGTCGGCATAGCACGACAGCGGCTGCCGTCCTATTAGGCGGTATTGTGCCGATACAAGTTGCCGCGTCAAGAACCCCGTCCGGTCACGCAAGCGCTTTCAACCCCGGCGGGACAGGCTCCACAGCCGTTCTGCCGAAAGTATGGACAGGCGCCGGCCCTCGGCCGCCTCGGCCGCCTCTTCGTCCGCGCCCCATCGTTCGGCCTGGAAATCCTCGTCGATGCGGGACAGGCGGTGCGCCTCGGCTCCGTCGATGCGACCCTCGATCACCGCCAGGCCCAGGATCAGCGATCCTGGAATCGTCACCAGATCGTGCAGCGCAGTCAGCCCCCACTGGTCCTGCGCGCGTACCCGCGCATGCAGGCGGTCAAGCGCACCCTGGTCCTGATCGATGGGAATCACCCCCTGCGTGACCCGCAGCGGCGCGTCCAGATGCCGGGCAGACCAGTCGATCAGCGGATCCCATTCGCGCGCCTGCAGGTCGATCAGCGATTGCGGATCGGTTGCCCGATAGGACAGCAGATCGGTGCCGCCATAATTGGCAAGCATGGCCGCGACCGCATCGAATTGCGGGGCCACCTTCTCTACGGCAGAGTTCACGGCGCGGGTCAGCGGCATGGTCTGCGGCGCGATCACCTCGCCCTGGGCCAGCCATTCGTCGGCTACGGCGCGGGCCAGCGCCTCGGTCGGCAGGACCAGCGCATGCTTTCCGGGCGTCCGCAGAACGCGGCTGTCCAGCATGATCTCGAACCCGCCATCCGCGGGTCGCAGGTCCGCATCGGTCCAGAACCTGCGCGCCTTCCATTCGCTCATGCCGCCCACTCCTCGATGGCCGTTTTCAGTCCGGTGAAATCGTCCAGGATCCGGATCGCCCCGGCATCCTGCAGCGCATGCGCGGGGTGATAGCCCCAGCTGACGCCGAAACCGGCCAGCCCGGCCGCCCGCGCCATCTCCATGTCAAAGCTGGTATCGCCGACCATGACGGCGCGTCCGGCCTCGGTCCCCGTCTCGGCCAGGGCCGCGTGCAGCATCGAGGGATGCGGCTTGGAGGGATGCCCGTCCGCCGTCTGCAGGCTGAGGAACCGCCCCTGCAGACCGTGCGCCGCGATCATCGCATCCAGGCCCCGGCGCGACTTGCCCGTCGCCACCGCCAGCAGCAGGTCGTCGCGGTCGGCCAGCCGGTCCAGGCATTCCATCGCGCCCGGATACAGCGGCGCGGCACTGTCCAGCCGCGCGCGCATGAAGCTTTCCTTGTAGCCCGCCACGATCCGCGCCTGCGTGGCCTCATGCGTCATCCGCAAAGGGATCGTCGGGCACGTCGTTCTCGTGCCAGCCGACGGATTTCCAGGTCCTGCCCATATGGTCGGGCAAGGGCGCGGTGATGGTCATGCGTTTCTTGGTGATCGGATGATCGAAGGTGATCGAGCGCGCGTGCAGGTGCAGCTTCTTGCTGATCTCTCCGCCCAGCTGGGCGCCCCAGCCATCGCCCAGATTCTCTTGCCCCGATCCGCCGTACTTGCCGTCGCCCACGATGGGATGGCCCAGTTCGGCCATATGCGCACGCAGCTGATGGGTGCGGCCCGTGATCGGCACCAGCGCGCACCAGCTGGCCCGCGTGGCCAGCGCGTCCAGCACGGCGTAATCGGTCGTCGCGCGTTTCGCGCCCTCGGTCGCGTCGATGTCGCGGGGGTGGACGGCGATCATCTTCTCGTTGTCGCCGCCCCGGCCCTGCCCGCCCTTGACCAGGCCATAGCGGATCGTGCCCATCCGCGGATGCGGCACGCCCGCGACCGCCGCCCAATAGATCTTGCGCGTGGTGCGCGACCGGAACGCCTCGGACAGGGCCCGCGCCACGCGGTCGGTCCGCGCCAGCAGCAGGACGCCCGACGTGTCCTTGTCCAGCCGGTGCACCAGCTTGGGACGCTCCTTGAACCCGAACAGCAGCGCGGTGGTCAGGCCGTCGACATGACGCCCCCCCAGCCCGCTGCCGCCCTGGCTGGGCAGACCCGGCGGCTTGTTCAGCGCGATGATGTGTTCATCCTTCCACAGGACGGCGGCCTGGATCATCTCGGCATCGCTGTCGGTCACGCGCGGCCCAAGCGGGCGTTCGGACCGTTCGGCCGCGGGGCCGCGTTCGGGCAGCGGCGGCACGCGGACCTCCTGGCCCGGCGCGATGCGGGTGGCGGCCTTGACGCGCCCCCCGTCGATGCGCAGCTCTCCCTTGCGGCACATCTTCTCGATGGCCACTTGCGACAGCTGCGGAAAGCGTTTCTTCAGCCAGCGATCCAGCCGCATCTCTGCGTCTTCGTCACCGACAATGATGGTCTGCACGGCACTCATGCCCAAATCCCTCGTCCCAAGGCCAGTCCGGCCATCACGGCCGCCAGCGACAGCAGGACCGAAAGCCCCACATAGGCCAGCGCCATGACGCCCTGACCCCGTTCCCACAACGTCAGCACATCCAGCGAAAAGGCCGAAAACGTCGTGAATCCCCCCAGTACGCCGGTCAGCAGGAACGGCGCCCAGGCATTGCCCAGCCTGTGCGCCAGCAATGCGGCCAGCAGCCCCATCGCAAAGCTGCCCGCCACATTGACCAGCAGCGTCGCCGACCATGCCAGCGGCATGACGCGATAGATGGCATAGCGGCAGGTCGCCCCAAGGGCCCCGCCAATGGCGACTTGCAGAAAGGGGTTCATGCGCGCGTCTGTGTGGCCCCGCGCGCGCAAAGTCAACCGCCGCGCTTCAGCCGCTGGCTGACGAACCAGTCCAGGCGGCGTTTCAGCTCGCGTTCGAACCCGCGTTCGACGGGCGTGTAGAGGACCGGGCGCTTCAGCCCGTCGGGGAAATAGTTCTGGCCGCTGAACCCATCCTCGGCATCGTGGTCATAGGCATAGCCCGCGCCGTATCCCTGCTCCTTCATCATCTTGGTGGGCGCGTTCAGGATATGGGCGGGGGGCATCAGGCTGCCGGTGCGCCGGGCCTCGGCCCGCGCGTTCTTGTAGGCCGCGTATCCAGCATTCGATTTCGGCGCCAGGGCCAGATAGATAACCGCCTGGCCAAGGGCCAGTTCCCCCTCGGGCGAACCAAGCCGCTCGTACAGCGCCCAGGCATCCAGGCAGTGCCGGGCGGCGGCAGGATCGGCCAGGCCGATATCCTCGATCGCCATGCGCGTAATACGCCGCGCCAGATAGCGCGGGTCCTCTCCTCCCTCCAGCATCCGCGCCAGCCAGTACAGCGCGGCGTCCGGGTCACTGCCCCGCACCGACTTGTGCAGGGCCGAGATCAGGTTGAAATGCTCCTCGCCCGACTTGTCGTACTTGGGCGCACGCTTGTTCAGACGTTTCGCCAGAGCATCGGGATCGACCTTGCCCTCGACCTTCCAGGCAGCCACCTGCTCGATCAGGTTCAGCGCGGCACGGCCGTCGCCATCGGCCATCTCCAGCAGGGTGTCGCGCGCCTGCGCCGTCAGGGGCAACTTGCGTCCCAGCTCGCGTTCCGCACGTTGCGCCAGCAGTTCCAGATCCGCCAGCGTCAGACGTTCCAGCACGACGACCTGGGCCCGCGACATGACCGCGGCGTTCAGCTCAAAGGACGGGTTTTCTGTCGTGGCGCCGACCAGAAGGATCGTGCCGTCCTCCATATGCGGCAGAAAGCTGTCCTGCTGCGCCTTGTTGAACCGGTGGATCTCGTCGACGAACAGCAGCGTGGCGCGACCCTGGCTGCGCCGCAGGCGGGCGGCGTCAAAGACCTTCCGCAGGTCGGGCACGCCGGTAAAGATGGCGCTGATCTGCACGAATGCCAGATCGGTCTCGTCCGCCAGCAGGCGGGCGATGGTCGTCTTGCCGACGCCCGGCGGGCCCCACAGGATCAGCGACGACAGGCTGCCCGATGCCAGCATGCTGCCAAGCGGCCCGTCGGGGGCCAGCACCTTCGCCTGACCGATGACCTCGGACAGGCGGGTGGGTCGAATGCGGTCGGCCAGCGGCCTTGCCCCCGTCCCGGACGGGGGGTCTGCCTGCGGTGCGGTATCAAACAGATCTGCCATGACGCGCCCATTCTAGGCATGTCCGGGCAGGCGCGACAGCCCTGTTCGCAGGGCCATCGACGGTCAGTGCATCTTGGTGGCCAGGTCGATCGCCACGCACTGGAACTCGCCGTCGTCGATGAACAGCGGACGCCCCAGGGCGACGGCGGACAGGCCGCAGCGACCGTACCAGCGCGGCCAGTTCGACCCGGTCAGCGCGATCAGCTTGGTCGCGCCCATGTCACGGGCCGATCCGGTCATCGCCTCGACCATCTTGAAGTGCACCTTGCGCCGGTACATCTGCGGGATGGAGTGGCTGACGAACACGCGCGAGCATTCCCACACGTGCGGGTCGACGGGCGCCTTTTCGAACAGCAGGTCCTGGGGAATGCTGCCGCCCAGGATCCCCTCCTGCGCGTCGCGGATCATGTAGGAATAGATGCCGCAGCGCGCGGTCGTCGGGGTCAGGCGGATTCCGGCCAGAACCTCGGTCCGGTCATGGATGGCGATCCAGCGGCTTTGCGGGGTGTCGTACTGGTCGAACTCCATATCCTCGGATTCGGGCAAATCCCAGTTCTTCTGGATAATGAAGCTCTGCTTGCGGGCGCGAAACAGGTTGGCAAACAATTCGCCGTGGTTGTGAAGATTTGAAAAAGAAAGTGTTGTCGTCTGCATCTGATACTCCTGGGGTGTGAGGGCACCCTTCCTCGCCTCGCGGACCCCTTGGGCGACACATCTACAGCAAACGGTATTCCTTGGCCCTCTGCAGCGCCTCGGCGGTCGTCCGCGCCTTCAGGCGTTCCCGGACAGAAATCAACCTTGCCTTGAACGCGCTTTCGGTAATGCCAAGCTTGGCAGCCGCTGCTGCATGACGATCCCCCTCCGCAATGCATCGAAGGGCTTCTTTCTGAGCCTTTGTCAGGCTCGCAGGCGGCTCGGTCATGTCGTGAAGCCGCCGTACCGTGGTCGAGATCTCCTCGATCTCGGCATCGGAAAGTTCGCGATCAGCGCGCGCGAAGGACGCGATGGTGCGCGATGCGATCGGACCGTGGGACACGGTCAGACCGAAGATCAGCCCGTGATCTGCGGCATCCTTGAGGATGTTGAACGGGTCTGGGATCGGCAGCGCGGACCACCGGCAGGCGCCGGTCGTCGAGAACCCCCAGGCGATTGTCGGATCGCGCAGGGCATAGCCGTTCTGGGAATAGAATTCCGACCATTTTTCGTCATAGGTCTGAAACTGCATCAGCGGTGCAGCGAAACGGATATGCAGCCCCACGAAATAGCCGGACAGGGCATGCTTGCCCAGCTTTCGGAGATCTGCATTTATGTCTGCACGAGATGACATGGCTTTTTGGATATGTTGAAATGATTGAGGTCAAGGTTCAAACAAGTTGTGACCCATCGAAGTTTCGATTTGGTTAACGTCCTCGGCTTCGCGATAAAATACATCACCCTCCCTCGCGGAATCGGCACTACGCTCACCAACATTCCGTCCGTGGATGATACATACGCGAAGCCACTCGCGGAAGGTGAAGAATTTTTCGTTCCTCTACGTCAACGCGTTTTGGCTGTGCTAAATTAGCAAACCCCGCCGCAATCTCTTGCGACGGGGTCTAAACCACTGGCCCATCCGGGCTGCGCGATCAGTCTTCGGCAGTGAATTCCGATTCCAGGCGCGCACGGTCGGCGGCACCCTTGGCGCTGGTGTCGCGGTCGACCAGTTCGATGATCGCCATCGGCGCCATGTCGCCATAGCGGAAGCCGGCCTTCATGATGCGGACATAGCCGCCCTGACGGTCCTTGTAACGCTCACCCAGAACGTCGAACAGCTTGGCGACATGCATGTCCTGCTTCAGCTGGGCGTTCGCCTGGCGGCGGGCGTGCAGATCGCCGCGCTTGGCCAGCGTGATCAGCTTCTCGACGATCGGACGCAGTTCCTTGGCTTTCGGCAAGGTGGTCTTGATCTGCTCGTGCTCGATCAACGAGCCGGACATGTTGGCGAACAGCGCCTTGCGGTGTTCGTGGGTACGGTTGAGGCGGCGATAGCCACGGGCGTGACGCATGATGATCTCCTACAGCGTGTTTTGCTTTGTCCGGCGGCCCATGCGTGCGGGCCGCTCTCCTTGGGGCAGATGCCCGGTGGTCAGCGGGGGTCACCCCCCGCCGTGATCTCAGAACTGGTCGTCGAAACGCTTGGCCAGATCCTCGATGTTCTCCGGCGGCCAGTCGACCACGTCCATGCCCAGATGCAGGCCCATGCCCGACAGCACTTCCTTGATCTCGTTCAAGGACTTGCGGCCGAAGTTCGGGGTCCGCAGCATCTCTGCCTCGGTCTTCTGGATCAGGTCGCCGATATAGACGATGTTGTCGTTCTTCAGGCAGTTCGCCGAGCGGACCGACAGCTCCAGCTCGTCGACCTTCTTCAGCAGGCGCGGATCGAATTCCAGGCCATCGTCGCTGTCCTGGCGGTTCGCGGCTTCCGGCTCGTCGAAGTTGACGAACACGGACAGCTGATCCTGAACGATGCGCGCGGCATAGGCCACGGCGTCTTCCGGCGTCAGCGACCCGTCGGTCTCGATCTTCATGGTCAGCTTGTCATAGTCCAGCACCTGCCCCTCACGGGTGGGCTGCACCTCATAGCTGACGCGCTTGACCGGCGAAAAGATCGCGTCGATCGGGATCAGGCCGATGGGAGCATCCTCGGGACGGTTCTTGTCGGCAGCGACATAGCCCTTGCCCGTCTGCACGGTCAGTTCCATGTTCAACTCGGCGCCGTCATCCAGATGGCAGATGACGTGGTCGCGGTTCAGAACGGTGATGCCGGCCGTTTCCTGGATGTCGCTGGCCTTGACTTCGCCCGGACCCTTGGCGGACAGCGTCAGGCGCTTGGGGCCTTCGACGTCCATCTTCAGCGTGACGCCCTTCAGGTTCAGCACGATGTCGGTCACGTCCTCGCGGACGCCGGCGACGCTGCTGAACTCGTGCAGAACGTTGTCGATCTGCACGGCCGTGATGGCACCGCCCTGCAGCGACGACATCAGCACCCGGCGCAACGCGTTGCCAAGCGTCAGGCCGAAGCCCCGCTCCAGCGGCTCGGCGACCAGGGTGGCCGTGCGGGTCGCGTCGGCGCCCGGCTTGACGACCAGCTGAGTCGGCTTGATCAGTTCGGCCCAGTTCTTGTGGATCATGGATTTTCCTCCATACTTGCTTCCTGCCCATGACCGTGGCCGGAAACGCCCGAGGTGAAATGCGAAAGTCCGGCCCATGCGCGGACGCACGGGCCGGTCAATGATGATCCAGGATCAGACGCGACGGCGCTTGGGCGGGCGGCAGCCGTTATGCGCGATCGGCGTCACGTCACGGATGGCCGTGATGTTGAAGCCGGCAGCGGCCAGCGCGCGCAGAGCCGATTCGCGGCCCGAACCGGGGCCCTGAACTTCGACGTCCAGCGTGCGGACGCCGTGTTCCTGCGCCTTGCGGCCGGCATCTTCGGCAGCCATCTGGGCGGCGTAGGGGGTCGATTTGCGCGAACCCTTGAAGCCCATCGTGCCGGCCGAGGACCAGGCGATGGCGTTGCCCTGGACGTCCGAGATCAGGATCTTGGTGTTGTTGAAGCTGGAGTTCACATGCGCAACGCCGGTGGCGATGTTCTTGCGTTCCTTGCGCTTCATGCGGGTCTTGTCACGTGCCATGTCGCTTGCCCCTTATTTCTTCTTGCCGGCGATCGGCTTGGCCGGGCCCTTGCGGGTGCGCGCATTGGTATGCGTGCGCTGACCGCGGACCGGAAGGCCGCGACGGTGGCGAAGACCGCGATACGAGCCCAGGTCCATCATGCGCTTGATGTTCATCTGGACTTCGCGGCGCAGGTCGCCCTCGACGGTCAGGTTGGCATCGATGTATTCGCGGATGGCCAGGACTTCTGCGTCCGACAGATCGTTGATGCGGCGCGACGTGTCGATGCCGGTCGCTTCGCAGATCTGGGCGGCGTACAGGTCGCCGATGCCGTGGATATAGGTCAGTGCGATGGGGACGCGTTTCCCCGTCGGAATGTTGACGCCAGCAATACGAGCCACGCGTTTTCCTTTTCAGTTGCGGTTCCGTAACGCCGGAACCTTTTTTCACAACGCAAGGCCCGAAAGCTGTGCCTCCGGGCCAAATCGATGGTCCACCCGCGATCCGGGTGATTCTCTTGCGAGATGACGTGAACTAGCGGCAGATCGCCGCGTCGTCAAGCAGGCAGCTTTGCCGCGATCTGGGCGGCGACCTGCTCCATCGGTGCCATGCCGTCGACCGTCTGCAGGTTGCCCTTGGCGTAGTAGTAGCCCAAGAGCGGCGCGGTCTTCTTGTAGTATTCGCGGAGGCGGTCCGCAAAAACTTCGGGGGTGTCGTCGCGGCGCACCGGCTGGCCGGCGGCACGCGATTCCTCGGCGCGCTTGACGATCCGTCCGACCAGGGCCTCGTCGTCCACCTGCAGTTCGATCACCGCGTCCAGCGCCATGCCGGATTCGGCCAGAAGGCGCCCCAGGGCATCCGCCTGCGCCAGCGTCCGGGGGAAGCCGTCGAAGATGAAGCCCTTGCCGCCCTTCTCAAGCTGCTCGCGGATCAGGCCGATGACGATCTCGTCCGTGACCAGTTCGCCCCGGTCCATGACCTCGGCGACGCGACGGCCCATCTCGGTCCCCGACGACCGGGCGGCACGCAGCATGTCCCCGGTGGACAGCTGGACAAGGCCCTTGTCGGCCACAAGGCGGCCGGCTTGGGTTCCCTTGCCGGCACCCGGCGGCCCCAACAGGATGATGTTGATGGTCATGGCGTCTGTCCCCCTCAGGTGGCCATTGATGCGGCCTTGTCGTGTCGTCGGTACGGTCGCGCCCTCAGCGGCGCGACGGCAGGCGGCGCGGCTTGGCGGTACCCGGCTTGCGCTTGCCGCGCAGCTGGGATTTCTCGATCAGCCCCTCGTACTGGTGCGCCAGCAGGTGGCTCTGAACCTGGTTGATCGTGTCCATCGTCACCGACACCACGATCAGAACCGAAGTTCCGCCCAGATAGACCGGGATCGAGAACTGGTCGCGCAGGATCTCGGGCATCAGGCACACCAGCGCCAGATAGGCAGAGCCGATCACCAGCAGGCGGTTCACCACGTAATCCAGATAGTCCTGGGTCCGCTTGCCCGGACGGATGCCCGGAATGAAGCCGCCCTGGTTCTTCAGATTCTCGGCCACGTCATCGGTCTTGAACGAGACGTTCTGCGTGTAGAAATACGTGAAGAACACGATCATCGCCGCGAAGAACAGCAGGTACAGCGGCTGGCCGGGCCCGAAATAGGCCAGGATCACAGACATGATCGGACCGGTCTCGTTCCCCGAGAAAGTCGAGATGGTGATCGGCAGCAGCAGCAGCGAGCTGGCGAAGATCGCCGGGATCACGCCCGCGGGGTTGACCTTGACCGGCAGGTGGCTGGTCTGACCGTCATAGACCTTCATGCCGACCTGGCGCCGGGGATACTGGATGCGGATCTTGCGCAGCGCGCGTTCCATGAACACGACGAAGGCGATGATCGCCACCAGCATCACGATCACGAACAGGATCACCGGGGTCGAGATGGCGCCCGTGCGGCCCTGCTGGAAGAAGGTTGCCAGCGCGGCCGGGATTTCGGCCAGGATGCCCACGAAGATGATCAGCGAGATGCCGTTGCCGACGCCGCGTGCGGTGATCTGTTCGCCCAGCCACATCAGGAACATGGTTCCGCCGACCAGGGTGATGACCACCGATGCCTGGAAGAACAGGCCGGGTTCATGCGCCAGGCCGCCGGCCTCCAGGCTGCGTGCCAGGCCGTATGCCTGGAACAGCGCCAGCGCCACGGTGCCGTAGCGGGTGTACTGGTTGATCTTCTTGCGGCCGGTCTCGCCTTCCTTCTTCAGCTGCTCCAGCGACGGGACCATCGAGGTCAGCAGCTGCACGATGATCGAGGCCGAGATGTAGGGCATGATGCCCAGGGCAAAGACACCCATCCGGCCAAGCGCGCCGCCGGTGAACATGGACAGCATGCCGCCGATGCCCGTCGAGGCCTGCTCCATGAAGTTGCGCAGCGCCGCGCCGTCGATGCCGGGCACCGGAATATAGGTGCCGATGCGGTACATGATCAGCACGCCGATCGTGAACCAGATCCGCTGGCGAAGTTCCGTGGCCTTGCCGAGCTGCCCCCAGGAGAGGTTCGCGGCCATCTGTTCTGCGGCTGACGCCATGCTGTTTATGTCCCGTGTCATGACAGCGCCGCCGACCCGTTTTCGCGGGGACCGGCGGCGCCTGAAAACCTAGATGCTATCTATGGGGCAGGAAAGCCCCCTTCAACAGCTTATTCGGCCGCCGCGTCGCGCGCTGCCGGCAGGTTGACCTTGCCGCCCGCCTTCTCGACCGCGTCGATCGCGGCTTTCGAGGCACCGGTGACGGTGATAGTCATGCCCGACTTCAGCTCGCCGGTGGCCAGCAGACGGATGCCGTCCAGCTTGCGGCGGACCAGACCCGATGCGACCAGCGCGTCTTCGGTCAGCTCTGCCTTGCCGTCGATCTTGCCCGCATCGATGAAGCCCTGGATCTGGCCCAGGTTCACGACGGCGAACGACTTTGCGTTCGGCTTGCTGAAGCCGCGCTTGGGCAGGCGGCGGTACAGCGGCATCTGGCCGCCTTCGTATCCGCCCAGGGCGACGCCCGAACGCGACTTCTGGCCCTTGATACCCCGGCCGGCGGTCTTGCCCTTGCCCGAGCCCGGACCACGCGCAACGCGCTTCTTCGAGCGGTTCGCGCCATCATTGTCGCGGATTTCATGCAGTTTCATGTCGCTTCTCCTTGCCGGACACTCCCTCGAAGCGAAACAGGGGGCCACGGCTTTTCTTGCTTGTTGAATCACTGTGCCATTGAGCACCGGGGCCCTATACGCGCAATGCCCGCATCTTTCAAGCGATCCCGCCACAGGGGCGTTGCCAATCACGCCCGACACCATCTTGTGTCTTGAGTGGCGCGCCCCCCTGCCCCACGCATGGGCCATCCCCGATACTACCGGAAGTTGCCATGCCCCGCCTTGCCCTGATCCCCGTCCTTGCCCTGCTCTCCGCCCTGCCGGCCGCGCCCGTCGCCGCGCAGGAGGCAGAGCCGACCTTCTGCACCGCCCGTATCAATGACCGCGATGTCGTCATGGGCTATGACAAGGCCGAGGCGCGGCTGTCGGACACCTATTCGCGCCGCGAACAGCTGGCCACCCGCATCGGGCGCCACGACTGCCCCAGCTATGTCGTCCTGCGCAGCCTGACGCCCGAACTGACGGACGAGGAACGCCTGCCCTTCTGCCTCCGCTTCGACAAGGCCAGCGAATCGGTGATGGGCTATGACCTGGGGGCGCGGGATGCCTGGGGCGTGTGCCGCAGCCAGACCCGCGCCGTCTGCCGCCGCGTGAACCAGACGACCGCCGCCGCAGGGGCACTGTCGGGTGCCGCGGCCCGACGGTCCGTGCAGGGGCTGCAGGCGCTGCCCGATGCGTCCGGGGCCGTGATCCTCAGCGGCGCGGGCACGGCGGTGTCCGGGGCACTGGCCTCGCTTGGCGGTGCGGCGGCGGCGGTCGCGGCCTCTCCGGTGCTGCTGACCGGGGCTGCGGTATCGGTCGTGGCAGTGGGCGGCACGCTCTATGCCTGCCGCGAATAGCGCTGAAACGCAAAACGCCCCGCAATGGCGGGGCGTTTCACTGTCCTGACCGCGGGGATCAGGCCTTTTCTTCGATGATCGCCACCAGGTGCGGGATCTTGTTGACCATGCCGCGCACGGAGGGGGTATCCTCCAGCTCGCGGGTGCGGTTCATCTTGTTCAGGCCCAGGCCCTTCAGGGTGGCCAGCTGGTCCTTGGGGCGGCGGATCGGCGATCCGATCTGCTTGACGACGATGGTTGCCATGCGTCTCGCTCCTTACGCTTCGACAGCGGCGTCAGCCGGCTTGTCGTTCGAGGGAAGGATGTCGGCCACTTTCTTGCCGCGACGGGTCGCGACGCTGCGGGGGCTCGACTCTTTCTTCAGACCGTCCAGGGTGGCGCGGATCATGTTGTAGGGGTTCTGCGACCCCTGCGACTTGGCCACGACGTCCTGCACGCCCAGCATCTCGAACACGGCGCGCATCGGGCCGCCTGCGATGATGCCGGTACCGGCAACGGCCGTGCGCATGATGACCTTGCCCGCGCCATGACGACCTTCGATGTCGTGGTGCAGGGTACGGCCGTCACGCAGCGGGACGCGGATCAGGCCGCGCTTGGCCTGCTCGGTTGCCTTGCGGATCGCCTCGGGGACCTCTTTGGCCTTGCCCTTGCCGAAACCGACGCGGCCGCGCTGGTCACCGACGACGACGAGTGCCGCAAAGCCAAAGCGCTTGCCGCCCTTGACCGTCTTGGACACGCGGTTGATGGCAACCAGGCGGTCCTGGAATTCCGGGTTCTCTTCGCGGTCGTTGCGACCGCCCCGGCGGTTGTTGTCACGTTCTGCCATGAGGCATTCCTTGTACGCGGGCGCGCGCGGCGCCGGTTGTGTCGATCCCGGTGAACGGATGTTCCCGGATCATCGGGACGGCGCCGCCACTGGGGCTGGCGCCGTCCGCAGGATCAGAACTTCAGACCACCTTCACGGGCGGCGTCGGCCAGAGCCTTAACCTTGCCGTGGAAGATGAAGCCGCCGCGGTCGAACACGACTTCTTCCACGCCAGCGGCTTTCGCACGCTCGGCGATGGTCGAACCGATCTTGGCCGCAGCCTCGACGTTGTTCTTGCCGATCAGGCCCAGGTCCTTCTCCAGCGTGCTGGCCGAAGCCAGGGTCACGCCCTTCAGGTCGTCGATCACCTGCACGAAGATGTTCTTCGAGGACCGGTGGATCGACATCCGCGGACGGCCGTTCGACATCGCCCGCAGCTTGTTCCGAACGCGCAGGCGGCGCTTCTGGAACAGCTCTTGCTTTTTCAGTGCCATTTCATGCGCCCCTTACTTCTTCTTGCCTTCCTTGCGGAACACGAACTCGCCCTTGTAGCGGATACCCTTGCCCTTGTAGGGCTCGGGCTTGCGCCACTCGCGGATGTTCGCTGCGACCTGGCCAACAAGCTGCTGGTCAATGCCTTCCACAACGATTTCGGTCTGCTTCGGAGACGACACCGTGACGCCTTCCGGCACCTCGAAGATCACGTCATGCGAGTAGCCCAGAGCCAACTTCAGGTCCTTGCCCTGCATGTTGGCGCGGTAACCCACACCCTGGATCTCCAGCTCCTTCTTGAACCCGGTGGACACGCCCACGGTCAGGTTCTCGATCATCGAGCGGGTCATCCCCCACTGCTGGCGCGCACGCTTGGACGTTCCGCGCGGCTTGACCGCGACGGAGCCATCTTCCAGCACCAGATCCACATCATCGGTCGCCGTGAAATGACGGGTGCCCTTCGGCCCCTTCACTTCGATGGTCTGACCCTTGATCTCGGCCGTCACGCCCTTGGGCAGTTCGACCGGCTTCTTACCAATACGAGACATTCTGCCCTCCTTAGAACACGGTGCAGAGGACTTCGCCGCCAACATTGGCATTGCGAGCCGCTGCATCCGACATGACGCCCTTGGGAGTCGAGACGATCGAGACGCCCAGACCCTGACGGACCTGCGGGATTTCCTTGGACCCGGCATAGACCCGGCGACCCGGCTTCGACACGCGCGACAGTTCCCGGATGACCGGGGTTCCGTCGTGGTATTTCAGCCCGATTTCCAGCTCTTTGTGGCCCTCGGTGGTGGTCACTTCCTCGTAGCCGCGGATGTAACCTTCGTTCTTCAGCACGTCCAGAACCCAGGCACGCAGCTTGGAGGCGGGGGTGCGGACGGTCGATTTGCCGCGCATCTGCGCATTGCGGATGCGGGTCAGCATATCGCCGAGAGGATCGTTCATCATGGTATGTGCCCCCTTACCAGCTGGACTTGACCAGGCCGGGGATCTGACCGTGCGAGCCAAGCTCGCGCAGCATGATCCGCGACAGTTTCAGTTTGCGGTAATACGCATGCGGACGACCGGTCAGTTGGCACCGGTTGTGCAGGCGCGTCGCCGACGAGTTGCGCGGCAGTTCGGCCAGCTTCAGCGTGGCCTTGAACCGCTCTTCCATCGGGCGGGACTGGTCCTTGATGACCTCGTTCAGTTCAGCACGCTTTGCAGCGTATTGCTTGACCAGACGTGCGCGCTTGTTCTCGCGCTCGATCATGGATTTCTTTGCCATATCTTCTTTCCCTCCGCGATCAGCTGGTGAACGGCATGTTGAAATGCTTCAACAGCGACTTCGCTTCCGCGTCGGTCGTCGCGGTGGTGCAGATGATGATGTCCATCCCCAGAACTTCGTCGACCTTGTCGAAGTTGATTTCCGGGAAAACGATGTGCTCTTTCAGGCCCATCGCATAGTTGCCGCGGCCGTCGAACGACGTCGGCTTCACGCCGCGGAAGTCGCGGACGCGGGGCAGCGCGATGTTGATCAGGCGGTCCAGGAATTCGTACATGCGGTCGCCGCGCAGGGTCACCTTGCAGCCAAGCGGCATCTCCTCACGCACGCGGAAGCCGGCGATCGACTTCTTGGCATAGGTGATGATGGCCTTCTGACCGGCGATCAGCGACAGCTCGTCGGCCGCCTGCTTGACCTTCTTGGTGTCCTTGACGGCTTCGCCGACACCCATGTTCAGGACGATCTTGTCCAGACGCGGGATCTGCATGTCGTTCTTGTAGCTGAACTCTTCCTTCAGCGCGGCCTTGATGGTGTCGGTGAACACCGCGCGCAGGCGGGGCGTGTACTTGGCGTCGTCCAGCATCAGATCACGTCTCCCGTGGTCTTGGCAAAGCGGACCTTGCCGCCGTCTTCCATGCGGAAGCCGACGCGGGTTGCCTTGCCGTTCTTGTCCATCAGCGACAGGTTCGACAGGTCGATCGGCATGGCCTTCGACACGCGGCCGCCCTGGCTGTTCTGGGACTGCTTGGTGTGGCGGATGGCGACGTTCACGCCGTCCACGATGGCCTTGTTGTCCTTGGGCATGACAGCGGTGATCTCACCCTGCTTGCCCTTGTCCTTGCCGGCCAGCACGACGACCTTGTCGCCCTTCTTCAGCTTGGCAGCCATCACAGCACCTCCGGTGCAAGCGAGATGATCTTCATGAAGTTCTTCGCACGCAGCTCGCGCACGACCGGCCCGAAGATACGGGTGCCGACCGGTTCGCCCTGGTTGTTCAGGATGACGGCGGCATTGCGGTCGAAGCGGATCGAGGTTCCGTCTTCGCGATTCACTTCCTTGGCGGTGCGAACGACGACGGCCTTGCGGACGTCACCCTTCTTCACCCGGCCCCGGGGGATGGCTTCCTTCACGGACACGACAATGATGTCGCCCACCGACGCATAGCGACGGTGCGAACCACCCAGGACCTTGATGCACTGAACCCGGCGAGCGCCCGAGTTATCAGCAACATCCAGATTGGTCTGCATCTGGATCATTTGGTTTCTCCCGACCTTTGGGGACCGCCGACTGCGGCCCCAGGGTTTCGATCATTTCTGATCTGTAATGATGGACTTCAGGCGTTGACCGCTTCGTCCGTCAGGACAGTCCAGCGTTTCGTCTTCGAGATCGGGGCGCATTCGACGATGCGAACGGTGTCCCCGATCTTGAACTGGTTCTGCGCGTCATGCGCGCGGTATTTCTTCGACGAGCGCACGATCTTGTGCAGCACGGGATGCTTGAAGCGGCGCTCGACCAGGACGGTGATCGTCTGTTCGTTCTTGTCGCTGGTGACGCGGCCTTGCAGGATACGTTTGGGCATGGGCCGGGCTCCTTAGTTCGAGGCCGCGGCTTCGGCCGCTTTCTGGTTCAGAATCGTCTTCACGCGGGCCACGTCGCGACGGACGGTGCGCATGCGTGCGGTGCTTTCCAGCTGGCCGGTCGCCTGCTGAAAGCGCAGGTTGAAGGCCTCTTTTTTCAGCGCAACCAGCTGATCCTTCAGCTGGTCGGGCGTCTTCGACTTCAGTTCGGTGGCGTCCATGACGCGTCTTCCTTTCAACATCACCGGAGAGCCCCTGTCGCCAGGGCCACCCTGATTCCGGTGGAGTTTCGTGATGAAGGCCTGCGCATACAGGCTGAACGCCCGTTTGGCAAGCCCGTTTGCGGGAAAAGGCAGGGGCCCCGCCGATCGCTCGGCGGGGCCCCCTTTCGCGCTGGCCCGGCGGGCCGACGCTTACCAGTCTTCGCGTGCGACGATGCGGGTCAGGACCGGCAACTTCATCGCGCCGAGGCGCAGAGCCTCGCGGGCGATGGTGTCGTTCACGCCGTCGATCTCGAACATGATCCGGCCGGGATGCACCCGGGCCGCCCAGAAGTCGACGGAACCCTTGCCCTTACCCATCCGGACCTCGGTGGGCTTGGACGACACCGGAACGTCCGGGAAAATCCGGATCCAGACCCGGCCCTGACGCTTCATGTGACGGGTGATCGCGCGGCGGGCCGCCTCGATCTGGCGCGCGGTGACGCGCTCCGGTTCGGTTGCCTTCAGGGCGAACGAGCCAAAGTTCAGGTCGAAACCGCCCTTTGCCTCGCCGTGGATACGGCCCTTGTGCTGTTTGCGGAACTTGGTCCGTTTCGGTTGCAGCATTGTTTTCTACTCCTTACCGGGCGTCGCGGCGCGGACCACGGGGGGCCGGACCTTCCTGGGCCTCGGCAGCGCGGCGATCATGGGCCTGGGGATCATGTTCCATGATCTCGCCCTTGAAGATCCACACCTTCACGCCGATGATCCCGTACGGGGTCGTGGCTTCGCAGAGTGCATAGTCGATGTCGGCCCGCAGGGTGTGCAGGGGCACGCGGCCCTCGCGATACCACTCGGTCCGTGCGATCTCGGCGCCGCCCAGACGGCCGGCGACGTTCACGCGGATGCCCAGGGCGCCCATGCGCATCGCGTTCTGGACCGAACGCTTCATCGCGCGGCGGAACGACACGCGACGCTCCAGCTGCTGAGCGATCGACTCGGCGACCAGTTGCGCATCGACGTCGGGCTTGCGCACTTCGACGATGTTCAGGTGCAGTTCGCTGTCGGTGAAGTTCGCCAGCTTCTTGCGCAGGGTCTCGATGTCCGCACCCTTCTTGCCGATGATGACACCGGGACGCGCTGCGTGAATGGTCACGCGGCACTTCTTGTGGGGGCGCTCGATGATGACGCGGCTGATGCCGGCCTGCTTGGCCTCGGTGCGGATGAAGTCCCGGATCTTCAGGTCTTCAAGCAGCAGATTGCCATAGTCCTTGTCGTCGGCGTACCAGCGGCTGTCCCAGGTGCGGTTGACCTGGAGGCGCATGCCGATCGGATTGACCTTCTGACCCATTACGCTTGCTCCTCGACTTGGCGCACCTTGATGGTGATTTCCGAAAACGGCTTCATGATCTTGCCGAAGCGGCCACGTGCCCGCGGACGGCCACGCTTCATCACCAGGTTCTTGCCGACCCAGGCCTCGGCGACGACCAGGTTGTCGACGTCCAGACCGTGGTTGTTCTCGGCGTTCGCGATGGCGGACTGAAGGCACTTCTTCACGTCGCCGGCGATGCGCTTGTGCGAGAAGGTCAGGTCGGCCAGAGCCTTGTCGACCTTCTTGCCGCGGATCAGCTGAGCCACCAGGTTCAGCTTCTGCGGCGAGGTGCGAAGCATCTTCGTCTTGGCGAAGGCCTCGTTCTCCGCCACGCGGCGCGGATTGTTTTCCTTACCCATGACGATTACTTCCTCTTGGCTTTCTTGTCCGCGGCGTGCCCGTAATAGGTGCGCGTGGGCGAATATTCACCGAATTTCTGACCGATCATCTCTTCGCTGACGTTCACGGGGATGTGCTTGTGCCCGTTGTAGACGGCAAAGGTCAGGCCGACGAATTGCGGCAGGATGGTCGAGCGACGCGACCAGATCTTGATGACGTCGGATTTCCCCGACTCACGGGCCTTCTCGGCTTTCTTGAGCACATAGGCGTCAACAAAGGGGCCTTTCCAAACAGAACGTGCCATAGGTCAGCGCCCCTTCTTCTTCGCGTGACGCGAACGCAAGATGTACTTGTCGGTCGCCTTGTTGCTGCGGGTCTTCTTGCCCTTGGTGTCCTTACCCCAGGGCGTGACCGGCGTGCGGCCACCCGAGGTGCGGCCCTCACCACCACCATGCGGGTGGTCGATCGGGTTCATGGCGACACCGCGGACGCTCGGGCGGATGCCCTTGTGGCGGTTGCGGCCGGCCTTGCCGAGGTTCTGGTTCGAATGGTCGGCATTCGACACGGCGCCGATGGTCGCCATGCATTCCTGACGGACCAGGCGCAGCTCGCCCGAGGACAGGCGGATCTGGGCATAGCCGCCGTCACGACCCACGAACTGGGCATAGGTGCCCGCCGAACGCGCGATCTGACCGCCCTTGCCGGGCTTCAGCTCGACGTTGTGGACGATCGTGCCGATGGGCATGCCGCTGAAGGGCATGGCGTTGCCCGGCTTCACGTCGACCTTGGAACCCGCGACGACCTTGTCGCCGATGGCCAGACGCTGCGGTGCCAGGATATAGGTCTGCTCGCCGTCTTCGTACTTGATCAGCGCGATGAAGGCGGTGCGGTTGGGATCGTACTCGATCCGCTCGACCGTGCCGGCCATGTCGAACTTGGTGCGCTTGAAATCGACGATGCGATACAGGCGTTTCGCGCCGCCGCCTTGGCGCCGCATGGTGATCCGTCCGGTGTTGTTCCGGCCGCCTTTCTTGGTCAGACCCTCGGTGAGGCTCTTGACCGGGCGACCTTTCCAAAGCTCCGAACGGTCGATCAGAACCAGCCCACGCTGGCCAGGCGTCGTCGGTTTGTACGACTTCAATGCCATCTTTCTGTCTTCCGTTGCTTTGGACCAGGGTGGTCCGTTTCAGTCAATTGCGGCGGCCCCGGAATGCCGGGGCCGCCAGATCGCGTCCGGTTATCAGAGACCGGTCGAAACGTCGATGGTGCTGCCGGCTTCCAGCGTCACATAGGCCTTCTTGACGTCGCTGCGACGACCCAGCTGGCCGCGGAAGCGCTTCTGCTTGCCCTTGGTGATGGTGGTGTTGACCGCCTTCACCTTGACGCCGAACAGGGTCTCGACGGCCTGCTTGATCTGCGGCTTGTTCGAGTCCTTGGCGACCTGGAACACGACGCCGTTGTTCTCGGACGTCATGGTGGCCTTCTCGGTGATGATCGGCTTGACGATCACGTCGTAATGTTCTGCTTTCGCGCTCATTTCAGACGAGCCTCCAGAGCTTCGACACCGGCGCGCGTGATGACCAGTGTATCACGCTTGAGGATGTCATACACGTTGGCACCCATCGACGGCAGGATGTCCACGCCTTCGATGTTGCGGGCGGCACGGGCGAAGTTCTCGTTCACTTCGGCACCGTCGATCACCAGCACGCGCTTCCAGCCGTTCTCACGGACGGCCTTGGCGACGGCTGCGGTCTTGGCATCGGCGAGGTTCAGATCCTCGATGATGACCAGTTCACCCGCGGTGGCCTTCGCCGACAGCGCGTGACGCAGACCCAGGGCACGGACCTTCTTGGGCAGATCGAAAGCGTGCGACCGCGGGGTCGGACCCTTATAGACGCCGCCGTGGCGGAAGGTCGGCGCCTTGCGGGAGCCGTGGCGTGCGCCGCCGGTGCCCTTCTGGCGATAGATCTTCTTGGTCGAGTAGCTGACGTCCGACTTGCCCAGCACCGAGTGGGTGCCGGCCTGTGCCTTGGCGCGCTGCCAACGCACGACGCGCTGCAGGATGTCGCCGCGCGGCTCCAGCCCGAAGATGTCGTCGGCCAGATCGATCGACCCGGCTGCGCCGGAATCCAGCTTGATCACATCAAGTTTCATCACTTGTCTCCTTCCGGCGCGTCGTCATTGGATGCCGGCTCTTCCGCGTTGGGATCGGCAGCGTCCTTGTCCGACTTGATCGAGGCTTCGGCCTCGGCCAGGGCGGCGGCTTCCTGCTCGGCGGCCAGACGGGCGGCCTCCTCGCGGGCGGCTTCTTCCTCGGCGGCGGCGGCGGCGGCGGCTTCCTCAGCCAGACGCGCGGCTTCGCGGGCGGCGGACCGCAGGGCGGCCGGATAGATCAGGTTCTCGGGCGTCGCCTTCTTGACGGCGTCCTTGACGGTGACCCAGCCACCCTTCGAGCCCGGCACCGAGCCCTTGACCATGATCAGGCCGCGCTCGGAATCCGTGCGGACGACCTGCAGGTTCTGCGTGGTGACGCGGACGGCACCCAGGTGACCTGCCATCTTCTTGCCCTTGAACACCTTGCCGGGGTCCTGGCACTGGCCGGTCGAACCGTGCGAACGGTGGCTGACGGACACGCCGTGCGACGCGCGCAGACCGCCGAAGTTGTGGCGCTTCATGGCGCCAGCAAAGCCCTTACCGATCGAGATGCCGGCGATGTCCACATACTGACCCGAGAAGTAGTGGTCAGCCGTGATCTCCTCACCGACGTTGATCAGGTTCTCTTCCGCAACGCGGAATTCCACGATCTTGCGCTTGGGCGCGACCGAGGCCTTGGCAAAGTGACCGCGCATCGCTGCGGTCGTGCGCTTTGCTTTCGCCTCGCCGGCGCCCAGCTGGACGGCGGTATAGCCATCGGTCGCGGCGGTGCGCTGCGCGATGACCTGCAGGCCGTCCAGTTGCAGGACGGTGACGGGAACCTGACGGCCGTCCTCGAGGAACAGACGGGTCATGCCCAGTTTCTTGGCGATGATACCAGTACGCAACATGATCTGCCTCCTCAGACTTTGATCTCGACGTCCACGCCGGCGGCGAGGTCGAGCTTCATGAGGGCGTCAACGGTCTGCGGGGTCGGATCGACGATGTCCAGCAGACGCTTGTGCGTGCGGATTTCCCACTGGTCGCGCGACTTCTTGTCGATGTGCGGACCGCGCAGGACGGTGAATTTCTCGATCTTGTTCGGCAGCGGGATCGGGCCGCGGACGGTCGCGCCGGTGCGCTTGGCCGTGTTGACGATTTCCTGGGTGCTGGCGTCCAGCACGCGGTAATCGAAGGCCTTCAGCCGGATCCGGATATTCTGGCTTTGCATAAAGACATCCCTCTTGCGGGGAGTTCCAGTCGAGAGGCTGACGGCGCACCACGCGGCGCCAGCATCGGACCGTACAAATAAGAGCAGGCCGCCCCATGTGACTGGCGGCCTGGCCCAAGCGACCGAATCCTTCATGACGATGGATCGGTGGCGATGCGGTCCCTTACCGGTCCCTGCGGAGGGCGTCAAGGCCCGGCATTGTCCTCTTTCTGACGCGGGCGCCTGCTTTAGAAGACATATCCGAAACGCGCGATATCCTCGGCACAGGCCTGCGCGACCAGGCCGGCTGTCCGGTCGTCATACATCGAGCGATATCCCGGTGCACGCGCGCTGGCATTGATGTGCGGCAGATGCAAGGCAAAGCCCAGATGCGCCTCCAGCGGGCGCAAGTCGGTGTCCAGGTGCTCCAGACGCACGAACAGGTTGCAGCACTCGCGGCCGTCGCGGCCGGTGACGTAGCTTCGGGCGGGCAAGGCTCGGAACGCCCCCATCACCGATGCGTCGCTCACGAAACCGGCAAAGTCCGATCCTGCTGCCAAGGCGACGTGCGGATGGGCGAATCGCTGTCCCTTGATCCAGTGGTAATAGCTAACAAGACGGTCCCACGGATTGCGCACCATGGTGAACACAAACAGCGTCTCCAGTTCCGGCGGCCCGACCACACCGTCAAGATCGGACAGGGTGCTGTGCTTCCATAGCCGCCCCGCGGCCTGGGCTCCCGCCAGGCGGTGCCGTCGCTGCCGGGCCTTTGGGGTGTCGCCCAGCATCAGGTCGTCCTTCATCGCGCGAGCCTCGAGCGCGAGGGCCATCGACGTGCCGCCCGTCTTGGGAATGTGGATGAACAGATAGCGGCGGCCGCGCGAAAGGATCATTTCCGCCTTCTACTACAATACAGACCGATGCGGCAGAGGAAGTGATGCCTGCCGGCGTCCCGACCAAGGCGGAATGTAAGAGGCGCGACGATGGGCCCGGGCCCGCACGGGCAGCACAGCACCGTCGCCAGCTACAAACGACAAGGGCCACCCCGAAGGGTGGCCCTGTCCGCCGCGATATCCCCGAAAGGATCATCCGGCAGCATCAGCATTCCTTGGCCCGTTCGGGCCTTGGATCACTTGATGATCTTGGAGACGACGCCTGCGCCGACGGTGCGGCCGCCTTCGCGGATGGCGAAGCGCAGCTTCTCTTCCATCGCGATCGGGGCGATCAGTTC
>NZ_WEKR01000075.1:0-44596 GCF_024105395.1 Paracoccus sp. 08
CTGGCTGAGAGAGGCGTTGCAGGACAAGGGAATACGCGTTTGCATCCCCGGTCGGAAGCAACGCAAGACGCCGGTCAAGTATGACAAGCGGCGCTACAAGCGGCGAAGCCGCATCGAGATCATGTTCGGCAGGCTGAAGGACTGGAGACGCGTCGCAATCCGTTATGACCGCTGCCCAAAGGTCTTCCTCTCCGCTATCGTGCTAGCGGCTCTCGTCATCTGTTGGTTGTGAATCCTGACCCCAGTGGCAATGGCTGCATCGTGGCATGACCGAGGCGGGCCTGAGTGTCGTGCTGATGGAGACCCGGCAGGTGAAGGGTGCTCTGAAGGCGATGCCGATCACGACGGACCGACGGGATGCCGAAGGCATTGCGCGCCTGCTTCATCTTGGCTGGTTCCAGCCCGTTCATTGCAAATCCGTCTTGGCACAGGAGGTGCGCGCTCTGCTGAGTGCTCGCAAAGCCGTGCAGCAGGGCTTTATCACGTTTTAGCTGTCATTGCGTGGATTGCTGCGGAACTTCGGACTGAAGGTCGGCGCGATCTCCCACGGCAGGTTCGAGCACCGCATCCGAGAGCTGACGGCAGACAATCCGCTACTGTCTGCCACCGTCTGATGTCGATGCCGGGCGTGGGCGCGGTCGTGGCGCTGACCTATCGTTCCGCAGTTGATGATCCCTCGCGGTTCACATCGTCGAAGAAGGTCGGACCATGGGTCGGCCTCACACCTTCACGCAACCAGTCAGGCGAATGCGACATCTCTGGCGGGATCACCAAAGCAGGGGACGTCAACCTGCGGCGGGCGCTGTGCCAGGCGGCAACAGTCATGATGCATCGTGGCCGCTTGACGTGGCTGAGAACATGGGCCCTGCAGGTCGTGCGCCGTCGTGGCGCGAAACGGGCCACAGTCGCCCTTGCCCGGCGCATCAGCGTGATCTTGCACCGGATATGGACTGACGGCACAACCTTCCGATCCGAGGTTCGGGTTAAGCATGCCACCTGATCGGCCAGGCGCCCCACCGTTGCCTGCCTGACCGCAGGCCTTCGAGGTTCCCATGGGACGCGGTTCCGATGATGCCGTGGTCAGGACTGTTGCCGAACCACATCGAGCACGCCAACAAGATGGGCACATCGGACCTGCATTGAACCAGCATCATGTTGGCGGCCTATGCGCCGACCACAGACCGAAGCATACACCCAGGTGATCTCAGACGAAGGTGCTGTGCCAGACGTGCGACGATCAGACCAAACTTGAAACCGCTACTTTGCGGACAACGGCGCATGCGTGAAACTGCTTGACTGAGACGACCCCGACTCAAGAGGGAAGGGTCACCTCGATACTGGGCGTGCCTCTTGTGACTACCGCCACCATCTTACTGTCTTTAGGGCTAAAAATCTTCGCCGAAAGGGTGGGAGGGTGGTGGCTCTACCGCTTCCCATTTGCCCTCACCAAGAACCGCATCCTTTCCACGTCCTGATTCCGCAAATGACAGCGCCTCACGAGCCAGTGTCGCTGACCAGGGTCAATGCATTCGCTTGCAACGGAAACATTCGGGGGGATCATTGTTCTGAACGAAGCAATGATGTTGATCAGGCCTGTCAAAACCTCCGAGGACTGCATGACCCGCTGGACCGATACCGCCCTGATCTTCGTCGCTGCCGTTGCGCTGTCATGGCTGGGCTGGATGCTGATCGACCGTCTTCTGCTGCGCCCGATCGCGCAGCGCAGTGATTTCTGGCGTCCACTGCTGGCCCGGTCCCGCGGGCCGGTCCAGCTGGCACTGATCATTGCCGCCCTGTCCATTGCCACCCGCATCGCGCCCCTGACGGTCGAGGAAACCGCCACCTTGCGCCACGTGCTGCTGTTATGCTTCATCGCCTGCATGACCCTTGTGGCGCGCACCGCGCTGCAGATCTGGGTCGCGCTGCATCTGCGCCGTTTCCGCATCGATGTCGAAGACAATCTGCTGGCGCGCAAGCATGTCACCCAGTCCCGCATCCTGCAGCAGGTGGGCAGCCTGCTGATCGTTGCCGTCGGCATCAGTGCAGCATTGATGTCGTTTGACAGCGTGCGGCAATACGGCGTCAGCCTGCTGGCCTCGGCCGGAGCGGCGGGGCTGGTCGTGGGCCTGGCCCTGCAGCCGGTGCTGCGCAACCTGTTCGCGGGCATCCAGCTGGCCATCACCCAGCCCATCCGCATCGACGACGCAGTGATCGTCGAGGGCGAATGGGGCAATGTCGAAGAGATCGGCGGCACCTATGTGGTGATCCGCATCTGGGACAAGCGCCGCCTGATCGTGCCGCTGAGCTACTTCATGGACCAGCCCTTCCAGAACTGGACGCGCGCGGATGCGACGCTGATCGGAGTGGTGATGCTTTATGTCGATTACGCGGTCAGCATTCCCGACCTGCGCCTTGAGGCGGAACGCATCGTTCGGGCGTCACCCCTGTGGGACCGCGACGTCTTTGCCCTGCAGGTCACCGATTTCCGTGAGACCGTGACCGAGGTGCGCATCCTGGCCAGTGCCCGCAACGCCGGACGTGCCTTCGATCTGCGTTGCGAGATCAGGGAGCACCTGCTGGCCTATCTGCAGACGGACCAGCCCCATGCCATGCCCCGCCACCGGGGCAGCATCCAGATGGACGACCGCCCCGATCGATCTGCAGGTCTGGCCGACAAGGGGATCATCGAGGTCAAGGGCTAGGTCCTGCGGCTGTCACCGTGGCATGCCTTCCGAAGGCCTGTCGCAGGGATCGTGACGTCCTTGTCGATCGGCTCTCGGCACAGAAAGGGCGGGCAAGCCCTACTTGGGCTGGATGGACAGTTGATTGCGTGCGGTTCTTGGCCGGGTGGCACGCGATCCGCGGGTGTTGCGGATCGTGGCCAGGATCACATAGCCCAGAATCACCATCTGCAGGAAAACCACAGCCAGCAACGCCATGCCCAGGCTTTCCCAAGCCGAATATCCCGCCGCCGCGCCCCCGATCAGGGCCACCGCGGTCGTCGTCAAGGCAGCCAGCAGGTAACAGATGATAAACATGCCGCATCTCTCATCAGATTGCTCCCGCTATAGCACGGGAGACATCAAGGTGAGCGACAAAGGTTAAGAAAACCTTACCGACCCGTCATGCGACGCTTAAGCGACATGTAGGATTTGGGGCCGGCCAGATAGTTCTCCATCTCTCCGGGCAGCAGGAACGACTTGAGCTTGCGCAGGTTCACGCGGTCGTAGACGACGCCCAGGCACCGCGATTCCAGCAGGGAATCCTCGGCCAGGGCGGTCTCGGCCATGGCGCGCGAGGTGCGGCCCCATTCGGCCACGATGACGAACTGCGCCAGCTCGTGCAGGATCGCCCGGCCCTGGGCCACGGGGTACAGCGGCGGGACGTCGACGATGACGCGGCTGAAATCGCCATTGCGCGCCTCGGCCGCGATCTGGCCCAGCATCTGGCCGGTCAGCAGGTCGTCCGAAGGGCCGCCCTGGTCCAGCCCGCAGGGCAGCACGACCAAGTTGGTGTTGGCGATGCCGACCAGCATGTCCTGCCAGTTGCCACCGCCGCTGACTGCGTCGGTCAGGCCCGGCTTGCGGTCCAGGCCCAGCATCCGGCTGAGCGTGCGGCCGCGACTGTCGGCGTCGATCAGCAGGACAGAATGCATGCCGATGCCCAGCTGGCCCGCCAGGTTGAAGGCAACCGAGGACCGTCCATCAAAGGGATGGAACGACGTGACGCCCGTGACGGGCAGCGCCCGGCCCGTCGCCTCGCCCGCAAGGCGGACATGGCGCAGCGTTTCGGCATAGACGGAATCGGGATAGTGCAGCACCGGGACCGGCACCTGGATGACCGGTGGCCGCAGCCTGGACAGGACGGGCAGTGTCTGCCCGCTGGCCGTGGCCGGTGGCGTCCGGGTGGCCGCGGGTGCCGCGCCCACCGCACGGGGACGACGGACCGCGGGCAGCACCGGCAGGTGGCCCAGGAACCGCAGGCCCGAATATTCGGTCAGGTCGGTGGATGTCCGCAGCGAGCGTTCGCGCCATTCGCGCAGCGCGGCGATGGCCATGCCCAGGAACATCCCCAGCAGCGTCGCGGCAAGCGCCGTGCGCAGCACCGCCGGGCCCGAGGGCGTGGTCGGCACCTGGGCATAGGACAGGATCCGCACGTTCGACACCGGGAAGGACTGCTGCTGCTCGATCTCCTGCGATCGGGTCAGGGTCTGCTGATAGATCGCGGACAGGGTCGCGGCCTCTTCCTGCAGGGCCCGCAGCCGGACGAAGTTGGCGGCCTGGTCGCTGTTGCGGGCCGAGGCCTGCTGGACGCTTTCCTGCAAGGCCTCGACGCGGGCATTGGCGACGTCTAGCGTGCTCTGGGCCTCGGCGCGTTGAGCCTGCAGTTCGATGAACAGGCGTTCGGCGGTACTGACCAGGGTCTGCTGCAGGCCGGGGACCTGCGGATGGTCCGGTCCCGACGAGGCCAGCAGGCGCTGCAGCCGGGCCTGGACATCGTTGTAGGAATCCAGCCGCGCCCGCAGTTCGTCCGACACCTCGCCGCCGATGGCCAGCGAGCTGTTGCTGTTGGTCAGCCCCTCGACCCCGCCGGCGACGGCGCGGTCATAGGTGTCCAGAACCGCCCGCGCCCGCGCGGCCTCGGTCAGGACCTCGGTCAGGCTGGAGTTCAGTTCGTTCAGCGCCTGTTCGGTCAGAAGCCCGCCCGAGGAGAACTCGACCAAGCTGTTCTCGGCGGCAAAGCGTTCGGCCGCGCCGGCGGCAGCCTGCGCCTGCGCCTGCAGCTCTTCCAGGCGGGTGCGCATCCAGGCATTGGTCTGGCCGACGGAATCGGCATTCGAGGACAGGATGTCCTGGACATAGAGATCGGCATAGGCATTGGCGACCTGCGCCGCGATCTCGGGGTCATGCGAGGAATAGCTGACCGCCACGGCAGAGCTCTGGCCGATCCGGTCCACCCGGATCTCGCCCCGCAGCCGCGCGGCGGCCAGGCGACGCGCAGGGTCGACCTGCGCCATCGTCGCGTCGGACGCCATCAGGTCGTCCGGATTAATGACATCGGCGGGGGTGGTCAGCGCGACCAGCTGGTCGCGGATCCAGGTCACCGGCCAGAACACCGTCGACAGGAAGCCCCCGATGGCCGAGGTGAAGGCCGACCGCGGCGGGTCCATGAACGACGGGTTCTCCTGCAGCCCGGTCAGGTTCAGCACGTCGTCGGCCAGTTTGTTCGATTCCAGGACGACGCGTGCGTTCTCGATCCGCTCGACCGGAAGGGCGGCGCTGGCGATGCCGCCCGCCTGCTGGACGGACCGGTTGACGTTGCTGTCCAGAAGCAGGCTGGAATAGGTGGTGTAGGTTTCAGGCTTGGCGATGGAATAGGTCAGGCCCAGCATCCCCAGCAGCACGGCGGGCAGCACGATGGTCGTGCGCTGCCGGCGCAATGCCACCATCAGCCGCCGCAGATCGATGGTCTGGGCCGGCGCGGCCGGTGCCTCGATATAGGCCATGTTCCCGTCATAGGGCTTGAGTTCGCGTCCCATCAGCTTTCCTTGGGTCCCGAGCGGGGTTCGGTATCCGACCGATCCGGCGCCGTTCCATAAATTTCGATCTGCCGTGCGCCGCCAAGATGGGCGGCCGCCCCGACATGAAGCGCCGCACGCATCAGCTGGCGGTTGCGCCAGGCCGGACGTGCCGCCCCGACCACGGCCAGTCCGCCGCAGGCCAGGGCCTTGGCCACCGCCACCCCGGCCGCGCGGATGCGCCCGGCGCGCGGGCGTCCTTGGGCGATCAGGCTGGCATGCGTCTGACCCATCCGATAGCGGCGCCGCAGCAACCAGGCAAGGCGCGCGCGGTCCGATGGCACGGTTTCGTGCACGACAGCCAGGGGCGCAAAGGAGATTTTCCCGCCAGCGGCCAGAAAACCGGCAAAAAAGGCACTGTCCTCGCCGCCCGAACGGCCCCGGACCGGGTCGAACGACAGCCGTCGCGCCGCCGGGTCGGCCAGGTCGACAAGCACGTTGCAGGTATAGCCGCTGGTGATCGAGCCATCCGGGCCATAGACCGGCAGCGTATCATGCGCCCGCGCGCGATCCATCCAGCCCGGCGCGTCGGGACGGTAATGGGCACGCACGGGCCCCAGGACGGCGCCTGCATCCGCATCGCGCCACGCCGCCACAAGATGCATCAGCCAGTCGGGTTCGACCGTTTCGTCATCGTCCAGATAGATCAGCAGCCGCGCGCCCGTGGCGCGGGCGTGATCCAGCAGCGCGTTCCGCGCGATCGAGATGTTGGCCTGTGGCGCGTGCAGATAGCTGATCTCAAGGGGATGGTCGGCGGCGATCCCTTCGACCAGGTCGCGGGCCGAGGGCTGCGCGTCGTTGTCGGCGATGGCCACGGCCACCGGCAGGCCGCAGGGCGTCAGCGCGGCAAGCGATGCCAGCGTGGCTGCCAGTTCCGGGCGCCGGAAGGTGCAGATGCCGATCAGCACCCTGTCGTGAAACAACGGCGCGCTCATGCAGGGGTCCGTTCCGCAGCGGGCTTGCGGGACAGCCATTCCCGCCAGAACCCGGCAGACCAGGCCATGTGCATGGTCCCCGCCACCAATCCCGCAACCAGCCCGCGGGGCCGCCCGGTCTGCAGGGCGATCATGACGCCGCCGGCCAGACAGGCCAGCAGCCACAGCAGCAACGGCAGGGCAAAGACCGCCCCGAACGGCGCCAGCACGACCAATGCCGCCGCCGGGGCTAGCATGGCCACGACGGCCTGACGGGCCGCGGGGCGGGTCCCGTTCTTTTGCAGGTTGCGGGCCCGCCCGCGCCCGAAATTGAAATATTGCCGGATCAGGGGGCCAAGGCGCGCCCGTGGGAAATAGGTCAGCCGGGTCCGCCCGGTCAGCCAGATACGATGGCCCGCGGCTGTCAGCCGGTGGTCCAGCTCGGCATCCTCGTTGTGGCTGAAGCGCGCGTCATAGCCGCCCACCGCCCGAAAGGCGTCGATCCGCATCAGGGCGTGATGCCCGTGATCCACCCAGGCTCCACCGCCCGCCAGCCGGTGTGCCGACCCGCCATTGCCCAAGCGCGAATTCTGCGCCTCGGCGATGACCTGCTGCAGAAACCCCTGGCCCTCGGCATGCATGGTGACGACGACGCTGTCGGCACCGGTCCGCTGCGCCTCGGCCAGCAGAACGTCCCCATAATCGGCGGGATAATCACTGTGCGCATCCAGCCGCAGCAGCCATTCGGCCCCGTTCCCGAACCGGTCCACGGCCAGATTCACCCCCGCCGATTGCAGCCGGCCGGGATTGTCGATCAACCGGAACAGGGGATCGGCGGCGGCTCGGCGGCGGACGATGTCGCAGGTCGCATCATGCGATCCGCCATCGGCGACCACGACCAGCCCGTTCACCCGCGCCGCAAAGGCCGCGGCAAAGGTCAGGACGCCATCGATGTGGCGCGCCTCGTTCAGGGCCGGAATGACGATCAGCACATGGGGTTCTGACATCGTGACCTCAGGCAGCGGCGGCGGATGCGACCGAGGCCGCGTCCCCTGCCCCGCAGATGGCGGCCGTCAGGTGACGGCATTCGGCCTCGTCCATCTCCAGCGTGGCGCGGGGAAGAGCCGCGACCGCGGCACGGCGCGCGGCCAGACCCGTGGGATCGATGGCGGACAGGGCTGCAGCGACGGCCGCGGCATCGGGCGCCGCGACGGTGAAACCGCATCCCCAAGCCGCGACACGGCGTGCAACCTCGGTCCCATCCAGAACCACGGGAACGGCGCCGTTCAGGCATCCTTCGTACAGGCGGTTGGGAAGCAACCAATCAGAGTTCTGCCCCGCCTGATACCGGTCGATCAGCCAAGCCACGTCCAACTGCGCATAGATCTTGGGCAGATCGTCGGGCCAGTCATAGGCGCCCATGAAGGACAGGTCGGGATTGGCATCCACGACCGCGTGGAAATCCTCCATGACGTCGAGGGCCGGACGCCCGCGCAGGATGACCCGGAACCGTCCGGGCTGCGCACGGGTGACCTGATCCAGCACCTGGAGGGACCAGCGACAACGCAGCATCCCGAACCAGCCGACGATCAGCGGGCCCCCCTGCTCCGCCCCGCCGGGGGCGGGAACGGCCTGCGGCGACGACGGAACGGGCCGGGCGAAGGGCTTGTTCTCGACCAGCAGGACCGGGACGTCCGGCTGCTTGAAATGGCGTAGATAGCGCGTCTGGAACGCGGGCGAGGACAGGACGACCAAGCTGGTGCGCGCCATCAGCCCGGCCTCGACCCGACGCAGGATACGGGCGGGCATGCCCTGCCCCAGCATCATGCCGTGAATGTCCAGCAGCTCATAGACCAGCCGCGCGCCCCTGGCGCGTGCCAGCCGCGCGCCCAGGGCCAGCATTTCCAGATTGCGGGCCAGGATGACCTCGGGGCCGCCGTCCTGCGGCGGGACAAGGCGCGCGATGCGGGGCCATGCCTCGGCGATCGCGCGGACGCGCTGGATCATGCGGCCGTTCGACGTCCGTCCCAGCACCGTCGCAGGTTCGGGCAACGCCCCCTGCCCCCGCCGGAACCCCGCGACCCGAACCTGTGCCCCGCCCTGGCGCAGCATCCTGACCCGTCGCCAGATCGAGGGGTCGTCAAGGTCATGGGCAAGATAGGTCACGCGCAAAAAAGGGTCTCCGGCAGGATAATCGTTACAAAGGGTCTTGGGACAGGACATGCAGACAGCACTTGGGCCGCCCAGGAAATGTCGGCACTGGATAGACAATTCCGCCGCACGGGAAAACAGCCTAATAGGACAACTTTTGCGATCTGCCGACAAGGAAGCGTGAGCCACTGGGGTCAGGATTCACAACCAACAGATGACGAGAGCCGCTAGCACGATAGCGGAGAGGAAGACCTTTGGGCAGCGGTCATAACGGATTGCGACGCGTCTCCAGTCCTTCAGCCTGCCGAACATGATCTCGATGCGGCTTCGCCGCTTGTAGCGCCGCTTGTCATACTTGACCGGCGTCTTGCGTTGCTTCCGACCGGGGATGCAAACGCGTATTCCCTTGTCCTGCAACGCCTCTCTCAGCCAGTCAGCGTCATAACCACGATCGCCGAGCAGCCATTTGACCTTCGGCAGGCTGCTGAGAAGCGCCCGCGCTTTAATATAATCGCTCACCTGCCCGGCAGTGATGAATAGTTTAGCCTTCTCGCTCCATCGCCTCCAACGGCTATACAGCGTTTTGTGAGGCCCATAGGCAGTGGGTGCATCACGCCAGCGCAAGCCATTGCGGATAATGAAGATAATCCCACTGAGAACACGTCTGTCATCAACGCGTGGCTTGCCGTGGGCCTTCGGAAAATAGGGAGCGAGACGTGTCATCTGCGCGTCCGTCAGCCAGAAAAGGTCGCTTATATCATCGCTCCGTTTCCGGAACCGTGAATCACGCACCGCAACGGAAATCAATGCATCCTGACCCTAGGTATCACTAAGGTTGCCGGGTTCGCGTTCCACTTTGCAATCGAAGAACCAGTGCGGAAGTCGTTAACGTCGCGAATCCTCTATAAGCGCTATCGGATCCGCTGATCTCGGCATTCACCCCTGGCGCGCCAGGAGTTGATTTCGTGGGCATGGGCGTTGATCGGTGCCAGATCTTCTGACCGCAGCTGGCGGTTCCGGATCGCGGTGATGGGCTGGTAGCCATAGGCCTGCTGGGCCGTCACCAGCGAGGTGAGACATGTCTGAATTACATCGAGATGCTCTATAACTCGAAGCGCAGGCATGCGAGTAAAGGATTATGCTGCACACCGAATTTGAACGACAGCAAATGTTTAGATGTGAAAGCTTCTACGAAGCTTGAAGCTATTTATCGCAATCCGCTGTGACAGGATTGTCAGCGGTTAAGGGAAAGGGGCTTTAGATGAACGTCGGCTTTGTGGTCAGCAGATTTCCAACTTTGTCGGAGACGTTCGTGGTCTCGCAGATGGCGGGATTGATGAAGAGGGGATTCAAAATTGGAATTATTTGCGACAAGGTTGTGGGCTATCCGTATGCCGATAAAGACGAGGAGCCTATCTCAACCTTAATAAAAAACGCTCGGAATTGGTGGGGACCAGTCCAGAAGATGCAGCCTGTAATCGAGCGTCTGCCCAACGGGGCGCGAGATAAGATATCAGTCAGTCTTGACATTGCTTTTTCTCGTAAGCTCAAAAAATTTGATGTGATTATTGCTCATTTTGGACAGAGTGGTGCCAGGATTGCACGCGTTAAGAAGCGACGCCATATCCATGCACCTTTGATTACAATCTTTCATGGCTATGACGTCGGCATGCCACTGAAGAAAGGGCGGCTCAATCAGTACGATGATTTGTTTCGCCGCGGCGATCTCTGCTTGACCGTAAACGGATACTTTCGTGAAAAGCTCTGCGAAGTCGGTGCGGATCCAGAAAAAACAGACGTGCACCGAATGGGAGTTGATATCTCGTCGATTCCCTATTGCCGCAGCGAGAGAGTATCCGCTCCTATCAAGTTCATTTCCGTATGCCGCCTAACGGAAAAGAAAGGGGTCGAGTATTCGTTGAGGGCATTCGCTTTGCTTGAGGGTGAGCAAGACTGGTTCTATACCATCATTGGTGATGGACCTTTACTGCCGGAGCTGACGGCGTTGGCCTATAAACTGGGTATTGCCCAGAAGGTCACCTTTTTAGGAAGCCGCCCGCATGGCGACGTCAAGGAACAGCTCGCGCGCGCAGACGCGTTCATCTTACCAAGCATCACGGCAGAGGATGGCGACGTCGAAGGTATTCCTGTCGCACTTATGGAGGCGATGGCTGCGGGCTTGACAGTGATCAGCTCTTATCATTCTGGGATACCTGAGCTTATCGAAAACGAGAGGACGGGACTTTTGGCTCCCGAAAAGGACGTTTATCGGCTTTCCCAGCACATTCGGCACGTCATCGATCATCCAGACCATTGTGATCGTATGGCTCGCGCGGCGAGACAGACAATCGAGCGTGACTTCAACAATCAGCTGCTGAACGACCAGCTAGCCGACCGCATTAAGACGCTGTGTGGAAAAGGGAAAGTTGCCGAATTTGACGGCTAAATTCTGCGCAGCGAAGCTAGTGCTGGAAAGAGACGCGCTGCTGCCCCATCGCCGACAACGGAGCGGATGGCGCCTCTGACCACCTTGCTCTATGACAACGCCAAGATTGGGCACCACGCCTGATGCGCCTATGATTGAAAATTGTGCCAAATGGTTTCAGTAGTGAATGAATTTGATCCGCCAGAGGGATCGTTGCGACGTTCTGTAGGGCGAGGAGCTGTTGCCACCGCAATTGCACAAGCCGTTCAGGTCGCAACGCAGATCGTGTCTGTCCTAGTTCTCTCGCGGCTGCTCGCGCCCGGCGATTTCGGACTGATGGCGATGATTGCGCCGGTGGTGGCATTGTTGGGAATGCTACAAGACTTCGGCCTTGTCCAAGCAACCGTACAGAAGGCTCAGCTGCGTCGAGATGAGGTTAATTTTCTTTTTTGGGTCAACGTTGCGGCAAGCGTTGGTCTAGCCTTGTTGCTGGTGGCTATCTCGCCGCTGGTGGCGGCTTTTTATCAAGAACCACGTGCATTAGCGCTGACGGCGGCCATGGCGTTACCGATGATCATCGGTGCGCTCGGTGCGCAGCACATGGCGCTGCTAAACCGGCGGATGGAATTTGGACGAATGGCAGTTATCACTGTCGTGGCAGCCATATCCACTCTGGTGACCGCAATTGTCTGGGCCTTAGTTAGCCCGTCATACTGGGCATTGTTCGGCGGCAGCTTAGTAGGTGCGGTTCTGTCGACTGTTATCGCGTGGATATTCTCACGATGGCGGCCCGGGATGCCGCGGCGTGTCAGCGAGGCGCGATCTCTGCTAGGTTTTGGCGCGGGTATTACTGGATTCAACTTTGCCAATTTCTTTGCACGAAATCTCGATAATGTTTTAATCGGTCGGGTCTGGGGCGAGGCCCAGCTAGGGTATTACGACCGGGCCTACAAACTGCTGCTGCTTCCGCTCAGTCAGATCGCAAACCCCCTGTCACGCGTCATGATCCCAGCACTGTCACGCATGTGCGAAGAGCCAGACCGTTATCGCCACGCATTTTTTCGCGTCGTAAAGCTATCGCTGCTGGTAAGTCTTCCTGGGGTCGCTTTTGCCATTGGGATGGCTGATGTTTTAATTCCTTTTATGCTGGGCGAACAATGGAGCCCCAGTGCTCCTATCTTCATGGCTCTGGGCTTTGCGGGTATGCTGCAGCCGCTCAACAATCCTACCGGATGGCTGTTCATCAGCCAAGGTCGATCAACCGATTTCATGATCTGGGGGCTCGTCACTGCGGGTGTAGCCGTCACAGCCTTCGCCATAGGTTTGCCATGGGGCGCAGTGGGCATAGCAGCGGCCTATGCAATTAGCGAATACCTTAAGACGCCAATCCTATGGATGTATATTGCGCGCCGAGGCCCGGTGAAGGTTGGCGATGCAGTCAGGTCATGCGGACCCGCTGTCATTGCGGCTCACGTCGCCTTGGCAGTGATCTATTTGCTTCACGATGTTTTCGCGGCGAAGGGGACTGCCGGACTTTTGGCGGCCGCGCTTTTGTCCTACGGGGTATTCTGCCTGATTTTTATGCTTTCTAAACAAGGCCGCGACACGATCAAAGAAGCCGCCGCCCTAATTGCCGCCCTCGTATTACGATTTTCACGCAAAGTGTAATGTCGCTCCAAGCCTGCTTCCATGCACTAAACTGATATACTGTCGAAAACACACTGAGCCTTTGTGAAGAAAGAGTATAATGAGCAAAACTAAAACTTTCACCTGTAATCCAGTTCGCGTGACGGCATTGGTTCCTACTTATAACCGCGCACAGTATCTCCCTGAGTGTCTAGACAGCCTACTAAAACAAAGTCGAAAACCAGATCAGATTGTTGTCATTGACGACGGTTCAACTGATGAAACGGAAAGTATTGTCAGCAGGTATGGCGATCAAGTCCAATACATAAAAAAAATAAATGGAGGAAAATCAAGCGCGCTGAACTTAGGCCTGACTTATGCTACCGGAGACCTTATTTGGATCTGCGATGATGATGACATTGCAGCCGAAAATGGCCTAGAGTTAATGCTAACAGCACTCGAGGCTAATCCTGGCAGTGATTATGTATTTGGGGATTATAAAGTTTTTGAAATTTCAACTGATGGCAAAAAGTCAATTTCTGACCCATTTGTTGCAAGAAGATTGGAAGAACCGAGTCTTAAAATAAATTTTTTGGAAGACATGTTCATGCTACAATATGCCAGCCTTGTCGGAAAATCAATTTATGACGATTTGGGCGGGTATGATGAGAACCTCATAAGGTCTCAGGATTACGATATGATGCTTCGTGTAAGTCGCCGCTATGTGGGAATTTATGTGCCTTATATCATTTTCTACTATCGGCAGCATTACGCTCCACGCGGAAATTCCCAAAAAAAATTCAATATCAATGATAACCACAAGCAATGGCGAAAATATGACCAAGTAATTTTCACCAAGATAAGAGAGACTTATAGTCTTTCCGAATTTACGCCCACCTTTGCAATAGGATCACCTTGGGCGCATCGCTCAGCTTATATTCAGCGTGCGCTCATAATGGCCAAGCGCGGTTTGTGGTCGGAGGCGGCAGAAGATCTGTCTGCCGCGGAGGCAAGCAGTGCTGAGCCTCTCGCTAAAAACGACCTTGACTTGCTGCAATCGGTCGTTCACGGACACGAGGTATGGCTCACACTGGAACAGAACCAATTGGCCGTAGCGTCTTTATCAAAAATTTTTCGCCGGTCCGCAAACGGGCAACGTCTTATTCTTCGGTTTCTGCGCCCTCTGCTCTGGCTTATCCGAAATTTAGCGCGAGATGGAGAATACAGACAGTCCGCCACCTGCTTTATTATTTTCTACCGTATTACGGGACTAAGCGGAATAATGGCCTTGCTGCGCAAGCATGACCGTTAATAACATATCAAAAAAATAAAACATGCAGAATTGTCTTTTGGGTATAACTGAAAATAGCTTCGGAGGAAAATTTTTTAGTTTCTCTCTGCTTTATTTTGGAGTTTTTCGCAGTGATACAAGCTGAGACGATAGAACTAGTATGTGTGACGGATGCAAATTACGCACCTCATTTGGCTGTTTTGTTGAAATCAATCGAGACAAGCAAAGGAGCAGAGCATGTGCGCGTTCATGCCATCCTTGACGGAGTCAATGCCACCCTCTTGGGCCAGATCCGCAGCGCTGTACCAAAATTGGATATTTTAGATTATCATGTAGCAGGGCATCCGGCGCTGGACCTGCCACCACTGCTGCAGATCAGTCGTGCAACTTACCTTCGGCTAATCATGACCGAAGTTCTGCCCGATGACATTGCCCGTATTATATATCTAGATATTGACATGATCGTTACCCGCAGTCTGTTGCCCCTTTGGCGAACTGACCTGAAGGGTCGCCCCTGTGGCGCAGTCGAAGATCCGGGTGTCGATCCTGCTATTTTTGCACAAACCTATGGACTGAAACGGGAAGGACTGTACTTCAACGCTGGCATGCTTCTAATTGACATGAAGGCCGCCCACCAAAACGGATTTCTTAGTCAGGCTCTTAATCAGCTCATTGCGAACCCGGGACAATACGAATTTGCGGATCAGGATGCGTTGAATGAGGTGTTGTGGCAGGACTGGCTCCCGCTCGATCCAAAATGGAACTATCAGCGAGAACATCTCTACAAGCCAAAACGATATGTCACCGCAGACCCTAAAAACAGAGTTCCTGAGGTGATTCATTTTACTGAATCGGAAAAACCATGGAAATCAAAAGAATGGCATCCCTACGCTTGGCTCTATTGGCATAATTTGAAGAATACGCCGTTTTTTTCCATTGTACGGCAGCGCGATAGCATCAGCCTACCGCGCCTTGCGAAATTCTGGCTTAAGTACCGGCTAACTTTGATACGAAAAATTAGGTTTTGATCTACACTTCAAAGGATTTTGAGATTTATGGGTAAATGGTAGATTGATGAGTTCCTATAAACATTCTATTGATTGAAATCCAAAAAATTATATTTATTAATTTTATGGCCAAGGACCTTTGATTTCCGCCGAGGGTCGTGATTCACGGTTGGAAAATCGAGCGGTGAACATATCTGACCTTTTCTGGCTAACGGATGCGCAGATGGCGCGCCTTGAGCCCTTCCTCCCGAAATCCCACGGCAGACTCGCGTCGATGACCGGCGTGTCTTGAGTGGGATTATCTTCATCAATCGCAAGGGCTTGCGAGGGCGTGATGCGCCTGCAACCTATGGCCCCTACAAGACACTATACAATCGCTGGAAGCGGTGGAGCGATAAGGGCGTCTTCGCCCGGATAATGGCGGGTCTGGCGGCCGCGCACGGTGAACAGAAGACCGTCATGATCGACACAACCAATCTCAAGGCTCACCGAACAGCAACCAGCATGGGCGTGAAAAAGGGAGGCATGGACGCCTGGCCAATTCTGCCACGCAGATGCTGTCTAAGCGGAGGTTGATATACATTAGATGCACGGACACCGTGCTCGTGCTGACGGATGTAAGGTCCACCATAAGCCGACATATTGATGAAAAGGCGGAACTGAATTTTTATTAGAATAATTCTTAATAAAATAAGTAAAGTTTAATATAGCTTGCATTCCTGGCCCCTCCATTTTAAAAGTTAGGATAAATTTTTTAAGTGACGAGGGTAAGCAAGTGGCGCTAATAGAAATCAATTTTTTGCGGAGACTTCTGTTTTCACAGCATGGTTATGTTTGCCTAAGAGATGACAAGGCGGCTCTCAAAGTTGGTTTTACGCTGTCATTTTTAGTAGTTGTCCTCGTTTTAGTTCATATAGTGACGCATCAAGCAATTAATATTTCCAATTACGAAAATATGCTATTAATAAAAATACACGAATTTATAAATTTGGGGAACGATACATCTTTATCTGAGACTTTAAACCACGGCATGCTTTTTTCTTGCGCCGCTATATTTTTATATATTTTTTTTAAAACTTATGCGCGAGTAATGCTGTTTTTCAATGTCTTCTTTATTTTCGCGTGGCTTGACGATTCTGCTCAGTATCACGAGCGCGTGGGAGGGGTAGTATCAGAATCTTTACGGATTCCTTCTTTATTTGGTTTGCGGGGGCAGGATTTTGGAGAGCTCATTGCTTGGGCGTCAATTGCAGTGATGCTCCTTGCTGTGGCTTTATGGGCATACAACGGAAAGCAGCCAGGCGATCTTAATATTGTTGTTATTCTTTCAAAACCAATCGCAGCTCTTATTTTTTGTGGCGTTGTTTTTGATATTCTTCATATTATAATTAAGGGATATTGGGCGGATCTTATCCTAACTGTTCTAGAGGATGGTGGTGAAATGATTTCTATTGCGGCAGCGGTAGCAGCATCGCTAGCCGTGCTGAATGGCGCTGATAAAATTTACAAAAATAAATGAATTTGGAATGTTTACTGTGGAGGAAATATTCTTCCGAATGTCCCACAATCTTCCCTTGGTCCTCACCCCCTGTCCTTCTCCGACGCATAATACCCATACCGGCTGGAGCAAAGGGTCAGGGTTGGGTGAAAGGGGCAGAACGGGCCGCTATGATAACACTAGATAGGCCAGCAGAAGGAAGGTACCCGTGACGGTCATGCATTGGTTTTTAGACCATTCCTTGAGCCGTCCGCAAATTCACTGTACCGAAGCCTTTTATGATGTGGAGAACGGTGCATCAGCAAGGATGCCAAAGAAAACAGACATGGCACTCGAGGGTGTACTAGATGCTATTTCCTGCATCTCAATATCTCCGAGGTTCCGCGAGACTGCCGAATGTATGCGAGGGCCCAGTAAGGGCTCTTCGCTGCCGCTCAAAGCCCCGCTGCCTCGCGCAAGGCGCGGTTCATCCGGGTCTGCCAGCCCGGCCCGCTTGCCTTGAACCGAGCCACCACATCCTGATCAAGACGCAGGGAAACCGCAACCTTTGGGTTCTCGGCCTTGGGCCGTCCGCCCATGTTCCGGCGCATGGCATCGGCTAGAGCCGGGAAGGCTTCGGAGAAGGGCCGAGCCTGAGCCAGCTGGTCGTCCGTCGCTTTGGGCGCCTCGGGGTCACTGGCGATCATGCGCTGGATCTGGTCTTCACTCAGGTGTTTTCGACTCATAGCAGGCTCCTCTCCTTGGCACTGGCAGGGCGCATCGAGATCACCGACACCCCTTCGATGCCCATTGCTGTAAAGACCACGGCCACGGTCCCGTCCGCAAGGCGACCGATCGCGATGTGTCAGCCTACTTTTGCCGGAACCACGACAGAGGCCAGAAAGAAGGCATCGTCTAGGTCGACGAAGTCCAGATCGTGCTTGGCGAGGTTGGTCTGCCGCTTTGGTGCGTCCCAAGTGATCATCAGCATGAGTTTGTGTACATACTAAAACCTAGCGGTCTTTCAAGGTGCCCTAGGGTCAGGATGCATTGATTTCCGTTGCGGTGCGTGATTCACGGCTCCGGAAACGGAGCGATGACATGAGCGACCTTTTCTGGCTGACGGAACGCGCAGATGACACGTCTCTCCTTGGCGATCAGCTCGGCCCTGGTCTCGGTGGCTTTCAGCTCGCGGTGAAGCCTGCTGTTCTCATGCTGGAGGTTGGAAAGCTCCCTCTGCACCTTCGGGGTACCGGTGACCTGCTGCTTGAAGGTGAAGAGCTCGACCACATGAGCGCAGTTCTCGCGATGCCGGGCGTCCAGGCCGCCCCTGAGAGCGTCTGAGACGTCCTGTGAGGCCATTTCCCGCCATTCTGCCTCCGGTCTCCGCCCAAGCCAAGAATGGCGCCTCTGCGGCGCTCCGGAAGGCTCACGGCGGCATCAGAGTCGGTAAGATGGACATAGGCCCTCTGACACGCTCATGGCGCGCTGTAGAACCCTGCAGGCCGCGTTCCAGGGCATGCGTCTTTCCGACCCGCTCCACGAAGTCAGTTTGCATGGCAGAGAGCTGTTGCCGGCTACCGACAATGGCGCGGGCGTTCAGCTTGCCGCGTTCGTCCAGGGGAATGGTCATTACCGTCATGTGGGGCGTGGACTCATCGCGGTGGATCACCGCGGAGAGGACGTTCTCGGCCCCGTGGCGGGCTTTGAGCCAGTCCAGGACATCGGTGAAATAGGCGTCCTGTTCCTCCCGGCTCATGGCCTTCAGGGTCTCGGGAGACCCGCCGACGAAGTATTCCAGCCCGTGGACGGCATTGCTGCGGATCTTCTCGGGGGCGCGGTCCTTCTAGGCATCGAGGACGGCAAGGCTGGTATCGCCGCCGACCAGGACGGTGTTGTCAGGGGTGCGCCGGGTATCGGCATTGGGCGTGTCGCGTTCCCGGAAGGTATGCTGGAGGCTTGACCCCGTGTTGCCCATGGTCTTGATCTTGGCACAGCGGAGGATGGCGAAGCTGCGTGGGGTGGTGACATGGAGCATCCGGCCGCCGATGCTGCGGTCCAGTCGGATCCGTCAGGCATAACCGTCATCGTCTCGCGCGCCCATGAACCGATCTCCGAAGGAAGGTTTAAGTGTACTAACGAAATCAGGTGATTTTTGCCAGTTTGCTGAGCTGATTGCTGTTTGGGTTTAAGGGAAACTGATCGAGAGCATGCTTTAACCGATAAGCAATTCATCGTAGCAGATGACGATACACAAGGAGATGATATGGTGGTTGTCTATCCCGGTATGGGAATATTTGCCGTGGCCTTGCCGCAGTTTCGTCAGCGTTATGACTACATTGTTGCGCATATGAAGTCTCACTTTGGACCAAACTTCGAAGTGTTTGGGGTCATGGGAAAGGACTGCAGCGCCTCAGTTCTCGCCGAAGGCATCCGTTTAAGCCCGGGACAGATCGGTTGTGCCATGTCGCATTTGGCCATCTATCGTCGAATGATTGAGCAGGATTTGGAATGTGCTTTGATCGTTGAGGATGATGTCGTCCTGCCCGCTGACATACACAGAATTCTTCATGCCCTTGCACCCGTGCTAAAACGCGGTGAGGTCATTCAACTGAACAATTGGAAGGATGGGGACTGTTTGCTTAGCCGAGTATCGATGTCCGAGATCGCAGGGCTGAGCCTCTATCATCCACTAAATGCAACATCTCTTGGAAGCGCCTGCGCCTATCTGATTGATCGTCAAGCCGTTGAAAGGATCTTGCAGATCAACTTTCCACTGCGCGTTACGGCCGATAACTGGGAGTACTTTTGCCAGAAGGACTGTTTGTCCACGGCACGTGTGGCCTTTCCGTCTCCCGTGATGCTGAAGGCTTTTGAGTCTACAATTACTCATTCTAACCGGGCTCGAACTAACTTTCGGGGGCTACTTGTCGATACTTTGCGAAGACTAGTATTTAATTCCCTTAGATCACTACGTCGTCGGTGGATCTTACGGAACCGTAGCCGCGAGGTCCGTTTTACAAACGAACCATCATGTTTTTCATGATACTGGACTGCCCAATGCGGACGATACGTCTGTTGTAAAGCTGGTTGCCCCTAACCAAGCCTGCCAGCTTTTCGTTGCCCCCTTGCCCCCTTGCCCCCTTGCCCCACAGCCCTGTGTTGATTCCCACCCTCCTCCAGCTCCGCCGCATAACATCCATACAGGCAACAGGGCAGGCTCAGGGTTGAGTTAGGGACCGTCAGAAGTGGCGCTCGACGTCCTGGCGCTGATGCAGAATGCGGATCACGTCGAGAGTGTCTGCACCTTCCCGGACATACACCTATATGAGCCAGACCGCGCCTTGCGGGTTCCGGGGCGCAGATCAACCGGACGACTGACCATTCCCCCGGTGGCAAGGGCCAGGCAGACACCGTGCAACTCTTCGAGATAGCGATCTGCCTGGCGCCTGTCCTCCTGCGCCCGTGCGCTCAGCGGTGCCTTCAGCCATTGACCTGCCCCCCGGAACGTCCCTCGGTTTAATGTAGAGTTTGCTTCATCACGAAGGAGCAGACGACATGAGAAAAAGCCGCTTCACCGAGGCGCAGTACAAGCTCAAGGCCAAGTATGGCGGCATGGACGTGTCCGATGCCCAAAGGCTGAAGGCGCTCGAGGACGAGAACGGCAAGCTGAAGCGTCTGCTGGCAGATGCCATGCTCGACAACATCGTGCTGAAGGATCTTCTGGGATCGAAGCCATGGGACGCCACTGGTCCAAGGGCCATGGCTGAGGCCTGACGACACCGAAAGCGCGGCGGGACGCAGTGCTCAAGGCGATGCGGGATCACGTCATCTCGCAACGCCGGGCTTGCGTCCTGGTCGGTGTCGATCCGAAGACGGTGCGTCGCGAGCGGCCGCCCGACAATCCGGAGATCCGCAAGGCCATGCAGGAGGTCGCGGCTGTGCGTCGCCGGTTCGGCTATCGGCGGATCGGACTACTGCTGGAGCGCAGGGGCATGCTGATGAGCCCGAAGAAGCTGTATCGACTCTACCGCGAAGAGGGGCTGTCGGTCCGGCGCAGGCGCGGCCGCAAGCGCGCCCGTGGCACACGCATGCCGATGCCCTTGGCCCTCATGCCCAACCAGCGCTGGTCATTGGACCCTCGCCATGGTCACTCGGACCAGTGGCGTTCCCATGGCTCGATGGCGGACACGTTCGGGGCGTCGCGCAGGTTCCGCATCCTGGCGGTGATCGACGACTGCTGCCGCGAGAACCTGTGTCTGGTTGCCGACACCAGCATCTCGGGCGCGAGGGTGGCGCGCGAGTTGGACGCCCTGGTGCGGATATATGGCAAGCCGGCTTGCATCGTCAGTGACAATGGGACGGAGTTCACCAGTCGGGCCATCCTGAAGTGGGCCGATCAGAACGACGTTGCCTGGCACTACATCGATCCCGGCAAGCCGCAGCAGAATGCCTTCATCGAAAGCTTCAACGGCAGCCTGCGCGACGAGCTGCTGAACAAGGAGATCTTCGACACCTTGGACGACGCGCGCCGAAAGATCGCCCTCTGGCGCTACGACTACAACGCTGTCAGGCCGCACTCCTCGCTCGGCAACCTGACGCCGCTCGAAGCGCGCCGGACGCTTGCGCTCCCTGATGGCTCCGCGCCCGGCGCGCTTGCCATGAAACCACCCCCCGACTACCAATCTCAAACCGGCAGACCCTCATTATGAATGAGGGACGATCGGGGGGCAGGTCACGGGCTGAAGGACTGGCGACGTGTCGCAACCCGCTACGACAGATGCCCGAAGGGCTTCCTCTCCGCCATCGCTCTCGCCCCAACCGACATATTCCGGCTTTTACGATCAATGAATCTGGAGCCGAGGTAACCTTTCCAAGACGTACCACTATCAAGTTCCATCGGATTACATGCAGGTCGCCTTTATCTTCGACTGGTACATCTCATTAATTCCAAAACACAACTTCACACAAGTGTTACAAAATGAAGTCACCTGTGCTTAGGGTGTGGATGCCTGCCAATCTGATCTGGGCCTCGGCGGTAGAATCCAAGTCGGTGTCGAGTTGCACAAACGTATTTGTACCATCATTGAAGACCCGCACTTGGTTCGTCAGGCCGACCGTGAATCTGGAAGAGCCGATGAAGATAAAAGGCAAAAGCGTGATTCCGCTAATGTCGATAACATCACCCCCCGTGAAGCCTGCTCCCTGAAAGTCAATGATGTCATCCGATGTAGAAGCTGAACTTTCAGTGACCGAGTTGAAGACGAACTGATCATCGCCCAATCCGCCTGTCAGCGCATCCAGGCCGACGCCGCCGATAAGCCTGTCATTCCCAAGGCCGCCGTCCAGCGTGTCGTTCCCGCCCAGACCGCTTAGCAGGTCGTTTCCTGCGCCCCCGGAGAAACGGTTTGCCGCAGCGTTGCCGATGGCGCTGTCTGCGCCCGAACCAAAGATAAAGGTCTCGATGTTAAGACCGATATCGGACTGCCCTTGGTTCGAGCCGGTGCCAACAATGACAGCCGTGCTGGAGGACATGTTGACCGAAAGGTTGCTAGCATAGGCTGACAGGTCCAGGATGTCCCCGCCTGCACCACCATCGAACGTGTCGCGAACGTTGTCCACCGTAGCGACCAATCGATCGTCTCCAGCACCACCGTTTAGGACGTTCGCCCGCTCGTTCGCAGTCAGCGCGTCGTTCCCAGTGCCACCGCTTGCGTTTGCAATGTTGGCAATCGACAAAAAGCCGGAAGCTTGACCGGTGGTCAAATTGACCACGACGTCCGTCGAACCCGCCGCATAGCTCAGCGCGTTTGTGCCACCCTGAAGGTTAATCTGAATCTCCTCAACGGAGGTCAGCGAAGAGAAATTGGTCAGTCCCGACAGCGCTGCGCCATTCCATGTTGCGGCTAGGGTCTGGCTGGCCTGAGTTCCATCGATCTGCAACCGGTCGGTTCCCCCTCCCCCATCGACACTGTCCGTGCCGTCGCCCCAAACATAGAGCATGCGATCGTCGCCATCCCCTCCAAGGACCTGGTCGTTACCAAGCCCGCCGGCCATCGTGTCGCGTCCAGCGTCGCCGAACAGGCGGTCATTGCCCGCAGCCCCATTCACGATGTCATCACCGATGCCGCCATAGATCCGATCAGCGCCAAGATCCCCATTCATCCGGTCATTCGCTGTGCCCCCGAGCAGCATGTCCCCCGCCGCAGTGGCGGTCAGGATCGCACCTGCCGCGAAAAAGGTGACGGCTGTGTCATGACGGCCCGCCGCGGTGTATTTCAACGTTATCCTGCCACCTGCCTCTAACGAGCCGTCATCAGTGCCTGTGATCTGGACGACGTCGCTGCCTTGGGTTTTCAGCGTGACCGCCGCCCCGCCCCGCCCTTCGAAGGCAAAAGCCAGGTTCTTGCCGTCACCTGCAACCGACAACAATTCGGCACGCTGCGGCAGGTCGCTTACCCGGGTGACGTCCGAAGCGATCGGCCCCAAAGTCACATCGAAGCGCCCGCCATCGCGGTCGATGAAGACCTTACTGTCGTTCCAGGCGTACCAGTTGGCGACGGACTGGACGCGTCCCTCGTCCGACACGTCCAGCGCGAAGCGCCCGGCATCCTGCGACGTGACATTGACCGACAGCACATTGCCGTCGCGCGTCGCCTCCAGCGTACTGGCCTGGAAGGCCTTGATCCGGTTCGCCAGATCGATCCCGGTCACGAATTCCGTGCCGTCCGCATAAGCCTTGCGGATAATCGTCAGGAACATCTCCTCAGTATAGACCTTATCCGGAGAGCCCACATTCCAATTGGTTAGTCCGTAATCGTGCCAGGGAAAAGCGATGATCGGGGTCTTGGCATGGCTGATCAGCGCGTCGTATTCGGCGATCCATTTCGCTGTGGCCTGCTCGGCCGTCAGGTTCTGGAACCCGATCAAGGTAAAGTCGAAGGACATGTTCGGCGCGATGTACACTTTGTCCGTCTCGCCAGGCGACAGAAAGCCGAAGGCACCGGGATAGCCTGCCCCTTGGCCTGAAAAGCCGCCGCTGATGTAATCGTAATATTTGATAATCTCACGCGTCGTCTCGATGCGCTCGGGCATGCCGGGAACCGCAGCGCCGCCGATCTCGTAGCCCAACTTAGCCTCAAGAATAGCGCGCGAAGTCTCAAACTGGAACCGGTAGGACGAGAACAGCAGTTCCTTCTCGGCGGCGGTCAGAGTCGTGGGATCGACGGCGTTGGGGTTTGAAGGATCGACCCGTGCAATCAAAGCCAGGATCTGGGGGGTATCCTCCAGCAGCAGGTTGGTGTCCGAAGGGTGGGTGTAGGAATGCGACCCGATCTCGCTGTCGATGGCGCGAAGGCGGTCGTAGTAAGCCTTAGAGACGGCCCAATCCGTTCGCTGGTCCGGGCTGTTCGCACCGATATTGACGTAATAGGACCCGACGAAGCAGTAATCGGCAAAGGCTTTCTCCAGTATCGGCAGCATTTTATCATAGATGCCAGGCCTTGTGTCGATAACGTCAAAGGCCTCTTGCGACTGGTCCATATCATTGCGCGAATAGAACAATGAGGAGCCGCGCGTCATGGACAACGAGACGTTCGGTTGCGTGTCGGACGCGATCCAGTCAATTGCATCCTTCAGGATATTGCTGTTGCCGATGATTGCGTCGCTGGCAAAATGAATGTTGCGGCCCGCGGTCTGGGTGGCGATGACCCCGTCCACGTGCGTCGTCCCGCCACCCGGCGCCGTGACGACCTGATCAAACAGGACGGTACCCTTGCCCGTCACGTCGGTGAAGTCCAAGTACGAGGTGTTGGTATAGGCGCCAACGCGCTCCCCGGTTGCATAGCCGTCCAAGATGGGGTTGGTACCATCGCGCGCCTCGATCCCAATCCCGGCCGTCTGGCCGAAACCCTCTAGCGTCACGCCCAAAAGCGTCTTCATCCGGGCATACGAATCTCCGGCGATCGGCGCCCCCGTCTCGGTGTTCGTCAGAAAGTTTCCGGCCGCGACGAAGCCGATCCCATAGGCTTTCTGCGCAGCCGCCAGAGAATCGGTAATCGCTGCCAGATCGACCGAATTGACATGCGAAAAGCCAGGGAACACCAGCACATCATAGCCCGCAAGGCCGGCTGTGTTCTTCAAGTCTTGCTCGGACAGCAGGTCGAATGGAATGCCTGCCTGGATCGCTTGGTTCTGCGCCGACATGAACAACTGGTGATAGGCCGTCTCGGAATAAAAGTTCCTTGCTGTTGTCTCTGAGAAGACAATGCCGATCCTCAGGGCAGGATTGTCCATCGCGGGCGTTACGACCTCCTCACCGACAAAAAGGTTTACGTTGGAATAATCATTGGGCAGGAAGGCCTGGTCGTTCACATCGGCATAGACGCGTAAGCGCTCGGTTCCATCGAGCAGGGCCTTGTCGATCGCAAGTTCCAGCGCTCGCCCATCGGCCGACAACCGATAATCGATATCGGCCACGAAGATCTCGCCCGCACCGCCGCGATACAATGCGGCCGACCCATCCGCGCCGAAATTGATGTTGTACTCAGCCCCACCCGCAAATCCAAAAATCTGATGCCCCGTGGCACGGTCCGTGTCTGTATCTAGCCAGATCGTCGTGCCGGCACCGATGGCCGGCCCCTCCGAGGTGATCGCGAATTGGAATGTCGTGTCCCCTTTATCGCCATAGATCGCATAGCCCGCCGTGCCGGTCGTGGGTCCGTCCAGACGCAATTCGGGCGTCCAATCACCCAAGGTGCCGTCTAGGACCTTGCCGTCAACCTCGATCGGCGGGGGCGGCGGCGGTTCGGATGGGCCGCCGACGAGGATGTTAATATTGGCGTAATCGTTGGGCAGGAAGACCTGATTGTTCACGTCCGCGAAGACCCGCACCTGATCAGTGCCGCCGATAAGCGCGGCAGGGATCAGTACTTGTAGCACCTGTCCATCGGCCGAATAAGCGTAGATCAGTTCTGATACCAAAGTTTCGCCGGCGCCCCCGGTATAGAGTCGAGGGATCCCGTCTGCGCCGACGTCGACATTGTATTCCGCGCCCCCTGTAAACCCGAAGATTTGATATCCGGTGCTACGGTCTAAGTCTGAATCCAGCCATAAAGTCGTGCCTACCCCAATGGCCTGGCTTTCGGAGATGAACGCAAAGGCGTAGGCGTCGCCGTCTCTGTATCCGTACAGGCCATACCCTTCGACCCCCTGGCCGGGACCGTCCAGCCGTACGCCACTTGGGAAATCGCTGAGGGAACCAGTGAAAGTGACCATGGAAAGCACCCGTCTCATCGTTGGAGGGATCGCCGGCATACTGGGTTTGGCCGGTCTCTGGTCCGATATCGCGCAGGGTGACGGCGATCTCGCAACATATCTTAGGGTGGGTATCTGTTGGTATATCGCGCCGAAAGTTTAATCCGGCGTGGGTTCTACTGATGCCGATAATCGAATCGGCCGATCTGGACCTGGTCCGCCTTAGGCAGCGTCAGAACCGTGTAGAGTAAGCAACGCTGTTATCGCCCCATGGGCTTGTCGGAGCTGTCATTCCACGGTGCAGTGATTTTTCGGCCCCCCATCAATTCCCAGATCTTGGCATTCGCTGGTACGATCATGCCGCTCAGGGTGAGATCAGTGACAAATGGGATAAAGCCCGATGATACGGCATTGGCAATGAAATCCACTTGGTTTCTGGTTTGCATTGGGTAAGACGTCGCCAGGACGAACTTGTTTGCCTGCTGCGCGATGGCAATCAACTTCAGGTCGTCCTGCGTCCATTCGGACTGTGTATCGCCATCATACCAGAGATCCTCGACACCGATGCCGTCGATTGCGTTAAGATACGCACGATTCGGGCCAGATTCAGGACGACTTTCACCAAGCGACAGCAACCCGACGGCATTTTGTGGAATGATTGCGAAATCCGGGTCTGCGGCCTTTGCGCGAGCAGAAATTGCCCTGACGAAATCCACCATTTCCTCGCGCAAATCGGCGTCTGTGCCAAAGTAGGCATCTTTTACGACTGGCGTTTCATAACCGTCGACAATGTCGAGGTATATGCCAGCATATCCGGTAGCAATAGCCTTATCGACCCTGTCAAAGACAATATTTTGCCATTCGGCATTCCAGAATGCGACAGGGAAATTTCCGTCCCACTGGGGATTTTCATCGAGGACAAATTTCGGCGGAGATACATCCCACGTTTCGTCCCAATAAGAGCGGTAGTCCTCTGCCTCGCCAATACTGGTATAGGCGTAGAGAACCTTCCCGTGAGAGTTGCGCAAAGCAGTAATCTGACTAGGTGTCAGACCGCTGTCGTCCGGATCTATAACAGCGACGCAAAACTTGACAGCTTCTAACTTACTATAGTTCGCTTCTTGCAGCTGATAGAGAAATGGGACGTCCACAGAGACACATCAGTCCTAATAATAAAGTCATTGATTAGGGCGGCACACCTTTGCGTCATAAAATTCCTCGTGCTGATACGACGAATCTGCCGACTCTGCCGCTAAAGAGCTTAGCGCGACTTGCATCCTGTTCTTTGCGCCAAAATGATGCATTAATTCCCTGACATAGACTTTGACAGTTGCCTCCGTCAGTTTTAGCCGTCGAGCGATCTCCTTGTTGGTCTCTCCCTGCGCAAGATAACGAAGGACTTCGACATGCCGCTCCTTTTTCAGGGGGATGAGGTTCGTGTGTCCCTTCTGGCCGTCGTGCAAAGGCAGAGACAGCCATCCTTCCGGCGCAGAGTAACGGTCAACGCCATGATTACGCACCGGTGTCGGCCTGCTCACAGGCGCTGTGTGGGGATGGTAGGTTCCGCCATTCAGAATAAACTGAACGGCAGCAAGCGCGACATGTGCCGGCATGGTTGTTGGAATGAATCCCTGCAATTTATTGTCGAAGGCAATGTCGACTTCCATTGGGTCAGTGTTATCGGACAGAACGATCAAAGGAGCGCCTGCGTACAGGTTGTGCAACCTGTCCGTTGTCCTGATTACGTCCGGGTCCGAGAGTGACATACCACCAACGTTGATTACGCATGCACCGACATCGACGTCAGTCGCTAAACCTTCATCGTTGGCCTCCTGGACAACGCGCAGTTCTACACCAGTTCGAAGGGCCCAAGGCGCAAGAAGTGCGGCAAATGCTGATCCGCGAAACGCGTTTGGATCAAGAAGCAGCAGAACAGTAGTGGACATGCTGAGCATCCGATACGAACGAAATAATTACATATTTACTAATACAACGGTAATAAGACGTTAAATTTTTCGCAAGATAATTTTTGAAATGTGCCTTTTTATACAGGTTCTATCTATGGCATTTAGTACAGTGTTATCGCCTCCATGGCATGCTGGTGTATTTACTATCTGATACAGGTTGTAATTTGACGTTTTTAATGATATCACCTAATAAATTGAATACTATTTTCAAATGGCAGGAATATTCCCAGGGCTCATATATCGTACAGTCAAGTTTGAAGTGATGACCGTTTTATGACGTTCCATCGCATTAACAACCATGCCACGACATAATAGCGCGGCACGTAGAGCGCTTCATTCTCGGTAACAAACACTTGGTAGTCGTAAGCCCGAATTGACATGAATGCAAAACGGAAGCAGATCACAGCAGACAGGATCGCGCTGGCCAGCATCGCATAGGCTGACATGCCGATCGTGGACTGCAGGATTACACTTAGAAGCAGATTCGATACGAGAAAGCCGCCCTGCACGAGGGCAAAATGTCGGATACGGTTGGCAACCAGAAGAAGCGTGCAGAACAAAAACAGGATCGAATGAAAGAAGACGGCGATCAGTCCGACCCTGAGGATCAACAGCTGATCGAAGTTGAAATCGAACTTGTCCACAATGACGGGCGACATCATGACAAAACCGATCGTCACGCCAGCCTGAACGCAGGCGATCGTGACGATACCTGACCACGAAACGCGCTCCAGCTGATCGATACGTCGGCGCAGCAGGCCGTAAGTAGCACGATCCTCCAAAGATTTGCGGAACCCTTCGATGGCCGCGACAAGGTCGCTTCTGTGAAACAGGAGGAGTCCGGCATAGGTCGGGATCGCCGATAGATGCGCGAGGAACATCACACTATCATACCCGCTCGAATGCAGGAAACCCGCGGTGGAGCGAGCTGCGCTAGGGCTGAACCAAAAGACCCACTTGTCCACCCAAATGCCGCAGATGGCGAACAATACGCCTGCGCACAGCACCGCATGCCGGCGCAGCAAGGCTAGCAGTTCACGAAATGTCGGAACTATGGTTTGGTAATCGCAGGCAAAACGCCGTTGGATATGTCGCATCGACAGCGCCACGCACAGGCTGATGCCAGCGGAGAAGGACCAGATCAATACCTCGGTTGTGGGAATGTCCACGACTGTCATACAGGCCACCGATAGGATCATGCCGCCCGTGAAGGCCGCGATCAAAAATGTGTAGGAATTCATCGCTGCCAGGACTGAGAAACAGGTCCAGAGCAGGGCCGCGGCCACGGTCAGGCTGACGAATCCCACAAGGATGCTGGCCGGTCCGATCCCTAGCGTCAGACTTACCACCAAGGCCAGGACCTGCGCGGTCATGCCGGAAAGAAGGGCAGCTGATAGGAACAGTTCCGCGACAGGCCCGGTCTCGCCCATTTCTATTTGTGCCGAGATTTGCCGTGCTGCAATGGCACCAACTGGCCCCGCAGCCAGAGGCGCGATGCAAAAGGCATAGACGACAGTCAGACGCAAATCCTCGACTGCGGCGTAGCCCAGAACGGGAGTCATGGTGACCGAGATCAGCGCCAGCGCCACGACCGAGACCAGCCACGGCCCCGCAGCAACAATAACCGCTGCGCCGACCCGCCCGGCGGCCTTCAAGAGGGGATCTGCCGCAACCCATTCGATTTCAGTCAGCCCGGCCTCGGTGTGGCGGCGGAAGAACTCCTGCCGCGGTCTCATGCCATCAAATCCTGGTAAAGCGCCTGGTAGCGCGAGGCCGATAAGTCGGATGTAAAATATGTGCGAACCCGCTGACGCAGGGCTTTACCGCAGGCGGTTCGCAGGGAAGGATCAGCAGCCAGTTCGACGATGGCCGCACCGACGGCATCGGCATCCATCGGCGGTGCGACACGGCCGGCCATGCCGAGATTGGGCAGTTCATCCGGAGCGCCCTCGATGATCTCGCGGCAGGATCCGACATCGGTTGCAATGCAGGGGATGCCGGCCGCGCCTGCCTCCAGCAGGACCAAGGGCTGTGCCTCGCTGATGCTGGTCAGCACGACAATATCGATACGCGGTAGGTATTCGGCGATATCGACCTTGCCCGTGAACTGGATCGTATCCTCAAGGCCCAATTCCACGACACGGCGATGGCACAGAGCGACGTAATCCTCATCCTCATCCATCGGCCCGAGGATCAGCATGCGGATGGCGGGAAGCGTTCGGCGCGCAATGGCAGCGGCGGCAATATAGGTCTCGATGTCCTTAATCGGGACGACGCGGCCGATCAGGGCGACGGTCAGAGGGTGATCGGGTTCTGGCCGAATGCCCGCAAACTTCTCCAGCACAATGCCGTTTGGAATAACCTGCAGGCGCGCTTCTTCGGCCCCCAGCTGCCGCTGAAACGACTGATTGGCACCGTAGAGCGTGGTGATGCGCTGGCTGCCTTGATAGGCGATGCGCGCAAAGGACTCGAACGAGTCGATCCAGAACTGCCGCACATCGATGCGCGGATCGACGCCTGACATCCCCGCATCGATCGTGTCAACGATCCAATCGGCCATGATCAGGTCGATGCGCCGTTCGTTCGTGTAGATCCCATGTTCGGTGATGGCGGCAGTGCGCCCGGTTTGGCGCGCCGCGCGCACCGCGAACAGGCCTGCATAGCCGGTCGAGATCGCGTGATAGGTCGCCGCCTGCGGCACGGGCGCCGTGGCAACGGCCAGCAGTCCGCCCACCAGATTTCGCCATGCCCAGAAGAAATCGCTGAACGCGGCCTCGGGGGAGATCCGGCGATAGCATTCCGTCAGCGCGAACCAAGCCGCTGGAGAAGCAGTCAGCGTCGAGTAATCGGGCATTGCTGGCCGGTCCAGGAACCCCATGGGTTGCTTGCGGACGGGACGCGCGACAAAGGCCATCAATTCGTCAAAACTGTTCAGGTTGCCGTCATGCAGCACGTCATAGAGCAGGTCGGCCAGCAGCTGCCCATCCAGTACCGGCTGGCGCAGGCCGGGTTTGCAGATGCGGGGTGCCAGCGGCAATACATGCAGTGCCTCGAGATTTGGCGGAAGCATATAGCGGAGCTCCCTCGGACGCTCGTCGGCGACGATTGCCACTACGGCAAAGCGGGTCTCGGGCTGGGTGCGTATCAGCCAGTCCAACCATGACGAAACCCCACCCGCGACGAAGGGATAACAGCCCTCGACGACGATACAGACATCGACACTCCGCCCATCGTCCATCATGCCAACCCCCCGCACGAATAGCGTTTAAGAATGGGACCGGGCTCAAGCGCCGACCGGCTCGCGACGGGCTTGGGGGGGGCCTTGCCGCCGTCCAGCGCTGCCAGTTGTTCACACGTCTGAGCATCGACGAATCCCGAGTTGGCAACGGCCTGGATCGTCACCGCATCCACCGAAGCCGGGTCGGCCAAGATCGCTTTGGCCTGCGCCTCGAATTTGCCGCGCAGCTTGGCATGGACTGCCGCCGCCTGGACGCGTAGCGCGGGAACTGGCGAGGCAAGTGCTGTCGCCAATGCCGGCCGCATGGCAGGGTGGTACTGGCGAGAGATCGCGGCGATGGCGCCCTGTTGCTGCCGCAGTGTGCCGGTACGAAACACCTGAACGAAGCCCGGCATGCCAGTCATGGGCAAGGGATGGCGTCGTCGTTGTACGATGCTGTCAGCCAATCCCTCGGCACTGTCGGCACGTCGCAGCGCAGCGTCTGTCTGAACCTTCTGGTCAGATGCGGACACGCTTTTGGCCTCCCAAGGGGCGATCAGCATCAGGGCTGGGCCACCGAAGGGACCGAAAAGCGCCAGGATCGCAGTCATCACCCACGTCAGGGGACCGGTACGGCTGATAAGAACGCGATATAGGAAGGGAAACAGTCCCACGATGCCAAGATGCAAGGCCATGACGGCGACGATCGAAATTCCCTGCATCGAATAGGCCCAAACCAGGGTAATATCAGCCAAGGCTGCAAGCCCGACCAGTGCACCGATCCGCATACCAACCGGTTGCGCGCTGATTAAGGTGGTCTCAGTTGACGGCATAGGTCAGCTGCCGTTTGGGCCGGTCAAGGCGCAGGACCGGAACATTGCGATCATTGCGTAGGCTGTCCTGCAACGCACGGCGCAGTGCATCCATCGTCACCTCATATCCCCCAGCATCGGCCGTCTGCACCATGATCAATCCAACCATCGTATCTTTGGCCCGTATCGCCGCGCACAAAGCAGGCGGATCCTGCGCCAACGTATGCCAATTGTTATCACCCGCCACGGCGTCGGGCGGGATGATCTCAGCGTGCAAATCCGGCTGCGTTGCAGCAGCAACGGTACAGGCTATGCCATCCATCGCCAGCCATGCGCCCGGCCCCGGCAGGCACAGCCGTGCAGCTGCCACGAAGCATTCCCCTCGGCGCGATGCATCAGCGCGGGCAAGCGCATCGAGCGCCGACAATAGTGCCGAATTTGGGGCCGATCCTGCGATGGCGACCATCTGTTCAGTTTGCGTGACATAGCTGTCCAGCCGCCGGATCTCGCCGACCAGCGTTTGATTGACCTGTTGCAGGCGCGCGTTGGACTGCCGAATGGCGCGCTCGTTGCGGAGCTGGTGCTGACGGTACAGCCCGACAATCAGCGCGACCAACAGCCATTGTGCAGGGGCTGTGGCAATATCGGCATAATGTGCCGTGATGTCGACGCCCAGGGGGCGGGTCGGCCAGTCCATCAACAGCGCCGCAAGTCCGACAACCGAAAGTCCCACGAAGAGCCCATGCTGAACTGCGGCCAACAGGATAACGATCCAAAACGGATGATACGTCAGCCCGGCGAAGTAGCCGGGCCCGAAAAATAGCGGCGCTGTCGCGTCGATCGCCAGCAGCAGCACTGCGCTGCCGGCGAAACCCTGCAGGAACAGGCCGCCGTTAACACGCGCAGGGATCAGGCCGTTGGAAGTAGGCTCGGCAATCTGGGTCATTTGATCGACGCGCTCTGGATGTCATGGGGGATGGCAGTGGCGTAGGGTGATACCAACGTTGCGGATTGGTTGTCGGCCGGGGGCGGAGAAGTCACGCTGACGGTGACCAAGTCGCCTGGTCGCACCGGCGTGTTGGCTTCGGCCATGACCGACGATCCGTCCGGCCCGGCAATGGTCACGACCATCTTAGCCGTGTCTGCATCCAACAGCCTCTCCTCGGCCGCAATCGCCATCAGCTCGGTCTCGGCCGAGGCGATGGCTGTCTCAAGGCGTCGCAATTCGGTCGTCAGGTCTCGGTCACGCGATGTCGCAAACAGAGTGGACTCAAGCTGGGACTGGCGGCGCTCGGCCTGAAGGCGCAGCAGCAGATCCTGCTTTTCCAGCAGGATCCGTTCGGAATCGACCGCGCGCATTTTGGTGTTCTCCAGCCGCTGGTCACGAACCTGCAGGTTGCGCAGGCGCAAGCTCTGTTGTTCCAGACGGGCGTTGTACTGGTTCATCTGCTGCCGGGCCAAGGTCTGCTGCCTGCTAGCAATGTTGATGCGTTCGTTCAGGTCTGCCAGGCCCTCGCGCGCAGAGGCGGCGCGCTGATCTTCGGCGTCTAGCATCTCGATCAGGGCGCGCTCTTCGGCCGCCAAGCGCTCGGCGCCCATAGCGCGCAAAATCTCCTGCAGAAGCGGGTCATCCTCCGGCAGCGTCCGCATGCCCGCAATCATCGCGGAGACGCGCATCCGCTCCAGCGCCGCCGCGGCGCGCGACCGTTCCAAATCAGTACGCCGCGCCTTGAGGGCAATGAGACGCGCTTGGCTGGCGGAATCGCGACTGTCCAGCAGACCAGCCTGAGCCAAGACACGCTCGACCGTGAGTCCCGGACTGTGGCCATAGCTGCCAGGCGCACGCACCGCCCCGCGGACAAGGACGGGAGGACGGGCGGCAAACGCTGCGGTGACAGTTGTTTGCACCCCCATCGCGTCAAAGGCCGCGCGGGCCACGACAGCTTCAATGCAGGCAAGACTGCGCCCGGCCAGGGCCACATGCCCAATCGCGGGCAGCGATGTCGAACTGGTTGCGTCGATTTCGTAGAGGCCCGATAGGTCCAGACGTTCGAATACGATATCGCTGGCTGGGATGATCCCGCCGGGCCCCTCCACGGCCGCCAAAGCCGAGCGTTCAAAAAAACGCAGCTGCAGCCGGTCGCCCACCACCGCCGGGTCTTCCGACTGTCGCTCATCGCAGGCCGCCCCGATATCAGGCGCCGAGGTTGCGACCAGGACCGAGGGGTCCGCGAGCCCATGCCCCGGAGCCAGGGATTCCGCTATCGAGGCCCCGTCGGGCTGCGGCACGCCTGCAGTGCCGTCGGGCACCACGCTGCCCTTCTGCGCCGTCGAGCCCGACAGCCGCACCAGAAAGCCCTGCAGCCCCTCCTCCTGCATGGTCGGGAAGGCCCACAGGCCACCAATCCCCACCGCGACGATGGCCGCACTGACAAGAAAGCCGCTTTTATCGCTGGACATCCCGGCGCTCCCGTCGACCTAAAAACCGCGAAACCAATAAAATCCTAGGTATTGGCATACGGGAAATCAGATCATTGGTGCAATTGCACTGACGGAGAGTCCTGGACGCTCTCCTACTGCGCCGCTCCTGTCCAAAGGGTGAATCTTGCCACCAAAGGTGAACGTCCCCTATCCCGAAGGCAGAATGGATTCGGAGCGCTCTCAAGGCTAGCGTTGCGGCCGCAACCATAAGCGTCCCGCATCGGTCGGATGCGCCGCCCCTGTCAGGGAGCATGCCTGCAAATGATGCCGCCTTGCCACCAACTTTTGCTGTCCGCTATCTTTGCAGTGCTGACTGGTGCCTCAGCGCTGGCCGGCTGCGAAGCGGTACCGCGCACCACGCTGGCCCTCTACGACAGCGCGCGCGAGGCCTCGCCCCGCGATACTCGCATCCATCGCTATGCGGAACTGGTGCTCAATTATTTGGGCCACGTTGTGATCTATCACGACCTTGCCCGAAACGCGACGCCCTCGGTCAATCCGGCATCGGTCGGATTGGTGATGTCCTGGTTGGACGCGCCTGTCGGCGATGTCTCGGCCGTGGGGGCATGGCTGGCGCAAGACAAGGCATTCTGCGGGGATGGGCCTGGTATCGTGGCTTTCGGCGATTTGGCCCCATGGGCCGCGATCGATCCGTCAGGCCAGATGATGGCCGCGATGGGGGTGGAGTGGGATCCGCACATCCGGGCCATCAGCGTGACCGCCCCCGTGATCGCACGGGACCGATCGTTGATGGATCACGAAGCGGATTTCCTTCTGGTTCCCGGCGATTACAGCTCTGTCTCGGCTACGTCATCGGCGCGCATCTTGCTGCAGATCGGCTTACCCGAGCAGCCGCTGACCTTGGCCACGCTCGGCCCGGGCGGTGGATATGTCCATACCAGCGGCGCAGTCCAGACAACACCAGAGGGAAAGGCAGCCTGGGTCATCGACCCCTTTGGCTTCTTCGAGGCAGTGCTGCGGCAAGACAGTGTTCCAAGGCCAGATCCCACCACATTTCAAGGGCTGCGCATATTCTTCGCGACGATCCTGCCGACGGGCTGGCTGGACCTGATGCCGGCTCTCGTCTTCGGAGAGCCAGACCGCCTGGCCTCCGAAGTGCTGGTCAATCGCGTCATCGACGAATTTCGCGACCTTCCCCTATCAGTCGCCGTGCTGGCCGGAGACCTGACGGTGAATTTGGGTGGCCGTTACGCGGCGCGCGGCCGGCAGGCGGCAATGCAGGCTTTTGCCACCCCGAATGTCGAGGCTGCAGCAAGTGGGTATAGTGACATTTGGGACTGGGATTTCTTCGACCGCTATGACAGCGATCTGGAGGTGCTGATGATGTCGGCCTCTGACCAAACGGAAAATGGCGATGCCTTGGTGACCTCGGCGTTCCAGATGCTGCGCGATTCGGTGTCCGATCCCGCCAGGGCCACCAAGGCCCAGTGGAATGGCGCTCCCCGGCGCTATACCGGCGTACCGTTTGATTTGGCGCTAGAGCTGGAAGGGTCACTGGATCAAGTCACGGCTATGGCGCCCCCGACCCGTCCCGCGCGTCTCTTTACCTGGAGCGGCAATGCTCGACCATCCGAAACGGCCCTACGGAAGATCGGCGACGACCGCGTTCTGGCGATCGGCGGCGGCGGCGGGATCATGGATGCCGCGCAACCATCGATGACAGGCCTCTGGCCCATGTCGGTCCAAGTCGGCGATCAGCGCCAAATCTACGATGCGCTTGGCGGGGACGCGGCCTATACCGGCTATTGGACCCAGCCCCTCGCCGGCCTGCATGCCCTGCCACAGACCCTGCGGCGTACGGACCGTCCTCGGCGGCTTAAACCTTTTCACCTGGTACTCTCGGCGCGGTCGATGGTCCATTTCCAGACGCTGCGCGCTGTCCAGAACGCACTTCAATTGGCCCGCGAATCCGAGGTCGTGCCAGTCTATGCCGCGGACTATGTTGCTACCGTGAAAGGCTTTGCCACGATGCGGATTATCCCGGAGGGACCGGGCCTATGGCGGATCCGCGATCATGGGGCGCTGCGGACCCTACGCCTGGACGATGCCCGCGACCAGGTGGTGGATATGACACGCAGTGAGGGCGTGATGGGGGCACGCCGCGTGGAGGCAAGTCTCTATATTGCACTGGCCCCAGGAGCCGATGCGCCGCTGATTGCCTTAAAGGAGGGTAAGGACCCAAGCGGGATCGAACCGGGTAACGGTGCGCCCATGCTGGTCGCCAGCCGACCAGTGGTCGTTACATGGACGCGCGCCGCTTGTACGCTCGATCTGCAGGTATCGGGCTTTGCACCGGGACCGGTGACGCTGAAAGCCAGATCCGGCGCGCACTACGACGTCGCCATTTCCAGCATCGATGATGGGCAGCCCCGGGCCATGACGGCCGATGCCGAGGGTATGCTGGAAATCATGGTTCCCGTGGAGCCCGGCGCAATGCGCGGCATTTCGATCAGCGGAGGATGCTAGCATGCAGCAACGCCTGAGCCGCGATGTTGCGATCGGGGCCCTTATCCTGTGCTGCGGCGTCGGAGCCGGGCTTGTGGCCATGCGCCCCTCCTCCGAGGTCCGGTTCGAGGCTCGACTGGCACAGCTTGAGCCTGATGCCGCCCTGTTGAAGTTGCATGAGGCACAGGGGGTCATCACGTTTTCCGATAACCTTGAATTACTCTATGCACGACTTCTGCTGGCAGATGGCGACCTTGAAGGCGCGCGACAATCCGCCATGCGCCTGCTTGCGCGCAGCCCGTTTTCGGTGGCAACGCTGGATATGCTGGCCGAGATCGAGATGGTTGGCGGCGACCTGCCCCGCGCCATTGTCGCTCTACGCAGCGCTTATAATGCCGAACCGTCAGCCGAACGTCGGTCGCGCCTGGCAGGGTGGTATGGCGCACTTCGGATGACCGATGCCGAATGCGCGCTGCTTGCCTCGGTAACGCCGACCGTACTGTCGCGCCCGGAAATTGACCGTCTGTCCCTGCTGTTGATTAAGACCGGGCGCGTCAGCGAATATCAGGATCTCCTTTCAGGACTAGCCGACGGAGACCGCCCCGACCACCTTATCTTCAAGCGGCGCTGGCTGGAACATTTGGTCGAAAGTGGTCGACCGGCCGATGCCGTGACCGCCGCGTCGCGATGGGCAAATGGTCCCAATGCTGCCGCCGTGCTGGAGACATCCATCCAGGCGCTGATCGGCCGCGGTGCGATCAACGCCGCCATTCGCTTGGCTCGTATAGGCTTTGCGATCGCACCCGCCGATGGGCATGTCGCCCTCCCCGCCCTCGCGCGAAGCGGGCATGGCGGAGTCGCACGCATGTTGCAGGCAGAGTGGCTGGCACACCGCCAACGCCTTAGTGCCGACGATTGGGGCACACTCACTGCCGTCACCGAAAGCACAGGCGACCTGAACGGCCTACATGCAGCCTTCGCCTCCGGTAAAGGGCTAGCGAGCCCGGAGGCAACTGCGGATGCGCTGATGCAGGTCTTGCGCTATCGCGGACCCGAGGCGCTACTGCCCTATCGCGGCCTTCTGGAGAGGTCCGTCACAGATCACGCGCCCTTGCTTGGGGCGGCTTGGGCGATGTGGCGCGGCGACCGAGTGACGGGCTATCATCACATGCTGTCCGCCGCACAGCAGCCATTGTCTAACTGGGATCAGCTGATTTGGATGTCACTGGCCGAGGGCCTGCAGGGTACCCCCTTCTACCGCCAACTTCTGGCTGGGGCCATTGACCATCCTGGCCTGCGCCAACGCCTTCGCGACAGTGTCATTCCTGCGCGACAGCTGGACGTTTCGGCAACAGGATCGGTTCAGAAGCCCGGTTGAAGCTGCCATCATGGGCGAGCGAGGGGTAAAAGCCCCGGTCTCTTGCAATATCGACGATGATGCGGTCCAGATCATCAGGCGCCGCGAACGGAAACGAAGTGGCGAAATCCAGCGACATAACAGTCACACCGTTGTCGCGGAAATCCTGTTGCAGGGCTTCGATCGTGTGGCCGTGGGTGCCGGGGGCTGACACGTTCTCGATCAGGATGGCGTCGATGGCGCACAGATACGCGGAAAAATCTTGCTGACCGTCCAGAGTCGCGTCGCTGGCTGCGTCCCGACCAATAAAGGCACCATTGTTGACAACGATAAAGGCGTTGCAGTTCCACAGCCGAGCTCGGTCCGCGATCAATCTGACCAGATGCATCATCTCACGCGCCATAGCGGGTGCATCTGCCGGTCCCTCTGGGCGGTGACCGGCAGGCCAGCGCAGGTCCGCATCCATTGCATGCGTATAGTAGTGCAGCACGTCGTCGAGAAATAGCCCGTCCATTCCAGTCTGCATTAACTGGTCGACCCGGTCCAACATGATGGCGTGCCAGTCTGGCGACCAGAAGACTGACAGGTGATCGCCAGACCCTGCGACAGGACCATTCCATTCGGGATTCCCATCTGGACGGTGCGCCCAGTAATCTCGGTAGGTCTCCACCTCGCCGACATTCAAATAACCCAGGACCGGACGTTCCCCGTGGTGGTTGATAAGGGCTATCTCTTCCGGCGAAAAGCGTTCCTCGTACCCTGTTGCGCTGTCAGGCGCACCGATGCGCGTCGCCTCGATGATCAGCATGCCATGAGGCAGATGCGACAGCGCCTCAGCGTTATATGACGCGCCCCAATATTGCACCCCATAGCCTTTTGTTAATGCTGTCGACAACCTGACGGCGCGGCTACCGTCCATGCGGCAATCGCCACCAGAGCTGTTTAAGGGGGGCTGGATGGCGATGGACCCTGCATGACTTGCCGCGCCAGCCAGCAGCGCGCAAGCCAGTCCGGACAACGCGGCGATCAGGGAAAGAGGCTTGATCGGCAAGGCGATTCCTTTTGGGACAGCAACATTTGCAATATTGTAAGTACCCTTTTTGCAATACAAAAAATTGTCAGTCAGAATTCCTTTATCGCACGGCGGCGTATTAGGGTGCGGGACTGAGCCTTGAGACAGACAGAGAGGATCCTGGGGCGCTGCGTGAAATAAGGGTGGGACGGGCATCATGCGCTGCCTTCATCTGGAATGCCCAGTGGTCGGCGCACATCTGGTCCAGGTCGCGCATGGCTTTCCATTTCAGTAATCTATGGGCCAGCGAAGGATCGGCCAAGGATTGCGCGGCGTCACCGGGCCGGCGGGGGGCAAAGTCGTAAGGAATGCGGAAGCCGCATGCTTTCGAGAAGGCCTCCAGAACCTGAAGCACGCTGTAGCCAGTGCCGGTTCCCAGATTGATCCTCTGGTGGCGGTTCTGGGGTGCCGGACCGAAGATATGAGCTATGGCCGCCACATGCCCGCGCGCCAGGTCCACGACATGCAAGTAGTCGCGGATGCCCGTGCCGTCCGGGGTCGCATAGTCGGACCCGAAGACCTGGACCTTTTTCCGCAGCCCGCAAGCAGTCTGGGCCACATAGGGGAACAGGTTGTTCGGCGCGCCCTTGGGGTTCTCGCCGATCAGGCCGCTGGCGTGCGCGCCGACCGGGTTGAAATACCGCAGTGAGATCGCCCTGAAGTCAGAATCGGCAAGGGTCAGATCCTCGATGATCTCTTCGATCATCAGCTTGGTGCGGCCATAGGGATTGGTGGCAGAGGTGGGTGCAGACTCGTCTATCGGCATGATCTCGGTCATGCCGTAAACCGTGGCAGAAGATGAGAAGATCAGCTTTGACACGCCACTTGCCTGCATGGCGCGAAGAAGCGATACGGCCCCGCCGATATTGTCATTAAAATAGAGCAGCGGATCCGCGACCGATTCGCCGACGGCCTTCTTGCCCGCCAGATGGATGACGGCATCGACGTGGTATTGGTGCAGAATGTCAGTGACCAGCGCTTGATCACGCACGTCGCCCTCGACCAGGACGACCAAGCCAGGGGCAATTCGGGGGATGCGTGCGACAGTATAGCGGTCCGAGTTTTCGAAGTTGTCTAAAATGACCACCCGGTGTCCCGCTTCAAGAAGGGAAACCACCACGTGGGACCCGATATAACCCGCCCCACCCGTGGCAAGGATGGTCTTGCCCGTGCCGGAAGAGCGGTGATCATTCGTCCTCTGCATCATCATTCCACCGTCACAGATTTGGCAAGATTGCGGGGTTGGTCTACGTCGGTCCCCTTGGTCACGGCGGCGTGATAGGCGATGAACTGGATCGCCACGGCATACAGGAAGGGCGTGATCAGCGGATCAACACGTGGCAGCGTAACGCAGCGCCAGACCTCATCGGCCATCTCGGCGCAGGCATAGGCGTCCCCGATCATGGCGACACGGCCTTTGCGACCGATGACCTCGCGCATGTTCGAGGCCAGCTTGTCAAACACCCCGTCATACGGGGCGAGCACGATGATGGGTGTCGTCTCGTCAACCAGAGCGATAGGACCGTGCTTGATCTCACCTGCCGCATACCCTTCGGCATGCATGTAGGTGATCTCCTTGAGTTTCAGTGCGCCCTCGAGGGCCAGCGGGTACATCAGGCCTCGCCCTAGGAACAACGCGTTGTCGGCCTCGCATATCGACTGCGCCAAAGCTTGGAATTCCGACTCAAGGGCGATCGTTTCGGCCATGAGGCGGGGAACGGTGGACAGCAGGTCCACTTGCGCGCGTTCCTGCGTATCGTCGATTAAGCCGCGTTTGCGAGCAATCATGACCGCCAGCGCCGACATGCACAGTACCATTGCCGTGAACGCTTTGGTCGAAGCGACGCCGATCTCGGGACCAGCATGGATCGGCAGGACAATGTCAGCCTCGCGCGCGATGGTCGACGTCGTGACGTTGACCAGCCCAAGGGTGATCTGGCCCATCGACTTGGCGTAGCGAAGCGCGGCCAGCGTGTCGGCAGTTTCTCCGGACTGGCTGACCACCATCGTCACGCCGCCCCCCGGCAGGGGCGGCTCGCGATAGCGGAATTCGGAAGCAATTTCGATTTCGACCGGCAGGCGGGCAACGCGCTCAATCCAGATCTTGGCCACGTGCGAGGCATAATGCGCCGTGCCGCATGCCACGATGGTCAGGCGCGGCACAGCGCGCCAGTCCACCGCTTCGGCTGCGCAGGATACCCGGTCGCGCTCCGGAGAGATCCAAGCGCCCAGGGCGCGGGCGATGACACTGGGCTGTTCGTTGATTTCCTTCGCCATGAAATGGCGGTATTGGCCCTTATCAGCCAGGATTGTGTCAATCGCGACGGTCTGGACCTCGCGCTGAGCGAGGTTGCCTTCTGCGTCATGGATGCGGATCGCGCCGCGGCTCAGGACTGCCCAATCACCCTCTTCCAGATAGCAGATGCGGTTGGTCAACGGCGCCAAGGCGATGGCGTCCGAACCGACGAAGCTTTCGCCCTCGCCCAGCCCCAGGACCAGCGGAGAGCCGCGCCGCGCGCAGATCAGCGTGTCGGATTGGCCGTCAAAGACAAAGCACAGCGCATAGGCGCCGCGCAGCTTGGCGATGGTCGCGGCGGCCGCATCCTCGCATGACAGGCCACGCGCCAGCATCGACGCACAGAGCGTGGCGATCACCTCGGTATCCGTCTGCGATTCAAAGCTGTAACCGGCGGCGGCCAAATCACGTTTAAGGTCCTGGTAATTTTCAATGATGCCGTTATGGACAACGGCGACCGGTCCGGAGCGGTGGGGATGGGCATTGGCCTCGGTCGGCGCGCCATGGGTCGCCCATCGCGTATGGCCGATGCCGGTCGTTCCTGGCAGCGGCTGAACGCTCAGAAGTTGCGCCAGAACCGACAGCTTGCCTGCGGCGCGGCGGCGGTCCAGGACGCCGCCCTGCAACACTGCGATTCCCGCGGAATCATAGCCGCGATATTCAAGACGCCCCAGTGAGGCCATCAGGATTGGCGCTGCGGGGCGGTTGGCGATGACGCCGATGATTCCACACATTGGTCGCCCTCCTCAGGCGGTACGGGAAAGTTCGGGGCAACTTTCGGCCGAAAGCACGTGGACGATCTCTTCGGCGATCTCGGACAGCAAGTCGCTGTCCTCGCCCTCAGCTATGACCCGGACAAGCGGTTCGGTCGCCGAAGGTCGGACCAGCACACGGCCCATGCCGCTTAGCCTGCCGGTCATGCGCTCGATCACCGCAGTGACGGCCGGCCTGTCCAGCAGCCCGGCTACTGGCTGGGCCGCGACGTTTCGGGTGATCTGGGGTAGCGGGGTGAACCGCGACAGCACTTCCGAGGCGGGACGATCTGCCTCCCTTATGGCAGCTAGCGCCTGCAGGGCAACGATCAGGCCATCGCCGGTGGTGCTGAAATCGGATAGAATGATATGGCCAGACTGCTCTCCTCCCACAGAGCAACCGGTCTGACGCATCGCCTCGACGACGTAACGGTCACCGACCTTAGTGCGCAGTAAAGCGATGCCCTGGCCCGCCAAGTGATGTTCCAGCCCAAAGTTGGACATGACAGTGGTCACCAGAGTATTGCGGGCAAGCCTGCCAGAAGCATGAGCGCGCTCCGCGATCACGCACATCAACTGGTCACCGTCGACTATACGCCCCTTTTCATCAATCAGATGGACCCGGTCCGCATCACCGTCCAGCGAAATGCCTAGATCCGCTCCATGTGAGACGACTGCTTCGATGCACGCCTGCGGCACCGTCGAGCCGCAACCCGCATTAATGTTTACACCATTGGGTTCTGTCCCTATGCGAATCACCTCGGCGCCTAATTCCCTGATTAGATCCGGCCCAACGCGATGTGCTGCCCCGTGCGCCGCGTCTACGACAATGCGCAATCCATCAAGCTGCAGGCCCCGCGGAAAAGTGCGTTTGGCGAATTCAATGTAGCGCTCGCCTGCATCCTCAATGCGCCGCACGTGGCCGATCTGGGACGGCTTAGCTAGGTCCCCACAATAGCCAATGGCGGCTTCGATAGCTGTCTCTTGCTCGTCCAAAAGCTTGTATCCATCGGCAGTGAAGAACTTTATTCCGTTATAATGGAATGGATTATGCGAGGCGGATATCATTACGCCAAGATCTGCGCGCAGCGACCGAGTCAGCATTCCGATTGCGGGTGTGGGCAGCGGGCCCGTCAAGAGAACATTCATCCCGGCTGAAGTGAAGCCTGCCACCAGCGCGCTTTCGACCATGTAGCCCGACAGCCGCGTATCTTTCCCAATCAATACAGTATGGGCATGCCGGGACCGGGTCAGATGACGAGCCGCTGCCCGACCCAGCTGTAAGACGGCCTCCGGTGTCATCGGCCATGAATTCGCGCATCCCCGGACACCATCGGTGCCAAAAAACTTGTCACGCATCTTCAAAACCTTCGTTCAAGGGTTACAAGGGGGTAAGCGAACGAGTGCAAACGATGACTGGGACCAGCAACGGTTTGCCTTCATCCGGCGCAGAAGCGGCTTGTGCTAATGTGATCGACTCACTCATGGCGAGGTATGGCCGTAGCTCAGGGGCTGTCTTGATCGCCCTATCAAAGCGAACGTCCGTTCGCGCGCTCGAAGGTAGGTCTGCAGGTGATCGCGTTGTGGCTCGGTGCTCCATCGGCCGATCAACATATGACATGATCTATCTTTCTGAATGGCTTGCTTGAGAGCAGACATTGGAAATGGCATTTCGCAGCTGCCTGACTATCCCGCGTGGCCCTATTCAGGATCAATCGTTGTGGTGGCTAGTAGTCGTCGGTATACTCCCTACCCGTTCAGCTATCACCTCCCATACAATAGAGGCTCGGAGTTGATCCCGTCTTTCTCTAGGCTCCAGACCTATTGATTTTACGTCTTTAGCGTGATTCAGGCCGCCGCAAGGAGACCTGATTGATGACCAACTTGTTCTAGCTGACCGAAGCGCAGATGGCGCGCCTTCGCCCGTTCTTTTCCAAGAGCCATGGCCGCCCACGCGAGGACGATCTGCGGGTTCTGAGCGGCATTATCTTCATCAATCGCAATGGCTTACGGTGGTGCGACGTACCGAGGGAATATGGACCGGCCAGGACGCTCTATAATCGCTGGAAGCGTTGGGGCGATAACGGGGTCTTTGCACGGATCATGGCCGGACTGGCCGCAAAGGACACTGATCTCAAGACGATCATGATCGACGCGACGTATCTGAAGGCGCACCGCACGGCTTGTAGCCTGCGTGCGAAAAATGAGCTGCTACCGGTTTTGTGGGCAGCAGGTTAAGCTAGCATAGCGCGGGCCTCGAACTCCATGGGGCTGAGATAGCCCAGTTTCGAATGGCGCCGCCGCGGGTTGTAGAAGCGTTCGATGTAGTCGAAGATATCGGCGCGGGCTTCATTTCGGGTCCGATACACTTTTCGGGCGGTGCGTTCAGTTTTCAGCGTTGAGAAGAAACTTTCCATCGCCGAGTTGTCCCAGACATTGCCCGCTCTGCTCA